>JAGHUU010000251.1 GCA_018064695.1 Candidatus Blautia equi
CTGAAAAGATCATCAAATACTGCCGCAACTGCGAACTGTCCTGTCCGGTTGGAAAGTCGAAAAAGTAATCAGAACAACGCAATCAGTGCCGAGGAAGTGATCATAAGTGTCTGGAAGAGGAAACCGGTTACGAAGGCACCAATGAAGCGGCTGTTCAGATGCTGGCTCAGATATCTTCCAAGAGGAATGCAGAAAATATACATGAGTATCATGTTCTGCACCTGAGCGATCAGGCCGGAATAGCTTCCGATCACCAAATAAAACATAACCAGCAGGAATAAAGCCACATACTGGATCAGATTATAAATGATACGGACATGAAGGCCGGCGCCGGATCTTTGCAGCATATCGCTCTCACATCCGGAAACAAAATATCCCATGGACATCAGAATGCCTGCAAAAGTGACCCAGAAAAGACGGGCATTGAGCGGAATCAGCCGGTACATGGAGGAGCGAAGCACATACCATACAAAGAAGCATACAAGGCATGCAATGACAACAGCCGAGATTCGATCTTTCATAGAATTCTTAGCTTCCTGCATGCCATCAGCTCCGGATCTATATCTCAAAGATGGCAGTTTTCCCTCTGTCCCAGGAAAACGCCCCTTCCGGTAAGCCAGCAGCATAATAAGACCATATCCTGCAATGCAGCACATATAAGGCGTATTCATGACCGGACTGCCAAAAGGAAGCACCACCGCAATGCAGCAGATGAGGAAGGCAGCAATAAGACCCGGAATCCAGAGCAGAAACTTGCGGACCAGAAAACGCTTAGCATCCAGAAGCTCCGGCACGGCATCAGCTGTGGAACTCTTCTCCTGAGAGGTCATGCCGCTAAGGAAGAAACCAACTCCCAGCAGCGCCAGAGCCCAGCCCACATAAATAAGATTCATTTTCCGGGATGGATAGGTGGCTTCTGTGCCGGAAAGATCAGACAGCGCTGCATTGGCAAAATCTGCAAACGCTGCGGAATACATCTGATAAGAATGAAGAACGCCCGGCGTGATGCCTATGGTGATCCTGGATCCGTTTCCATTCTCCCGTTCCCCTGCAAAAACGCCGCTCTCCGGAAGATCAGCTGCGCCAAGATGGGCGCCGATCGCCAGAATATTTTCATCCGACACAATATCATCAGCGGTGGAACCGTAAATATACACATTGGTTCCTGTAATATCATTTTCATCATAGGAAGCCCACGGCTCCTCCACATCGTCGGAGGTACCGGCAAACAGGCTGGCCTGGGCATTAAAAGAATAATTCACCTCCGGAGAAAACAGGATCACATTTCGGATCTCTTTCTTCTGAACAGTAGTCTCCGCATTGGGATCATTATAGTCATGCAGCAGGCGCAGAACCGCACGGCCGCCCATGGAATGACTCATTAAAACAATGTGGTCATAGGCAATTCCGGACCACCGGTGAAGCTGCTCTACAGCATCATCGATCTCCACAGGAATGGCATCGGTCTTAGCATTGTCAAATCCAATCGCAGAAGAAGAAGCCCCCTGTCCGGCATAGTCCACGACCATAGTGGTATATCCGTTAGACACAAAAAGATTGGCAAAAGGACGCCATTTCTGCCTGTCACAGGAAAAACCGGGGCAGATCAGCACCGCATACTCCGCATCCGGAACCTTCCACGCGGACGCTTCCAAAGTAACATCCTTTTCTTTATAGGTAGAAGGAAAACGGATCACCGTCTCCTTCATGGTTGGCAGATTAAGATAAAAAAACAAAGCAAAGGCCGCCGCCATCGCCATCGCTCCCAGAAAAATCTTCTCTTTCTTTCCCATATGGCCATACCTCCTGCGTGTATTCTGCAAGTATCGTAACACATTTCCCCCAAATGCGGAATTGCATAATTTGCCCAATGTCAGCCTTACGGCCCCTATACACTTTGTCGGAAAAGACAGGCACTTTTCCGACTATTTGTTACTTGTGCCTGCTCACGGACTCCCTTTATAATTTTGCCAAAGAGAAGAAGATTCACCAATACAGGGAATAGAGAATCGTTCACAAATTAGCTCAGGAGAGGAGCGGAATCCCCAGATGAAAGAAGAAAAATATGCCGTCTATTTTGACGAGGATGGCAGCTGTGTGCAGGTGCCGGAGAATACAACGCTCCTGGAGGCACAGATCCTTGCCGGAAAAATGCCGCAGGCCTATTGCGGCGGCAAAGGAACATGTGGGAAATGCAAAGTGGAAGCAAATGGGAAAGTGGTACTGGCCTGCCAGACCCCTGTAACAGCAGATACCCATGTGAGAACTGCAGGTCCGGAAAAAAAGACACAGATCCTTATGACAGAGCGTGAGCAGAATGCCGTATTTCAGGCAGAAGAGAGATTTCTCTCAATGCCCCAGCCTGTTCTTGCGGCAGTAGATATAGGAACAACAACGGTAGTAGTCTATCTGATGGATGCAAAGACAGGAAAGCTTTTGTGTATGCAGAGCTGCCTCAATCCCCAGGGAAAATATGGCGCGGATGTAGTATCACGATGCAGCTATGCCATGGAGCACGGCGCGGATACACTGAGCAGCGTGATCCGAAACGCAGTGAATGATCTTCTGGGACAGGCCCTTAAGCAGTCCGGAAGAGGGCGCGGGGATCTCATGAGGATCGTATTTGTTGGAAATACAGGTATGCATCATCTGTTCCTGGAGCTTCCGGTGAAGCAGCTGGTGCTGGCCCCCTATCATCCTTATCAAAAGGAAGCCTGCGTGCTGTCTGCCTCCGAATGCCAGATAGAGGCCAACGCGGAAGCGGAGGTCTGGTGGCTGCCAAACATAGGCGGCTTTGTAGGAGCAGACACAGTGGGATGCATTCTGGCTTCCAATCTGCCATCCTGTGAGGAAATGACTCTGATGGTGGACATTGGTACCAATGGAGAGATGGTGCTCGGTGATAAAAACGGAATGATCGCCTGCTCCACCGCAGCCGGACCGGCCTTTGAGGGTGCAAAAATCACCTGCGGTATGCGGGGAAGCGAAGGCGCCATAGACAAAGTCTGGCCGGACAACGGAAAGATCCGCTATCACGTACTGGGAGAAGGCGATGCGGCCGGAATCTGCGGTTCAGGTCTCCTGGATGCTGCGGCCGCCTTTCTGGAGACAGAGATCATAGATGAAACAGGCCGCCTTGAGGAAACCTATTATTTTCAGGAAAACGTCTTCCTGAATCAGAAGGACATCAGGGAATTACAGCTTGCCAAGGCCGCAATTGCGGCAGGAATCCGCATCCTCTGTATGCGCAAGGGAATAGAAGTGAGCGATATCCGCAGGGTGCTTCTGGCAGGTGCATTTGGCAACTATCTGGACCCGGACAGTGCCTGTGCCATTGGCCTGCTTCCGGAGGAACTGAGAGAACGGATCGAGCAGGTGGGAAACGCTGCAGGCGAAGGCGCCCAGATGGCCGCTTTAGATCCATCGGCCTTTGAAACAGCAAAAAAATATGCTGCAGAAACAGAATTTCTGGAGCTGGCGCTGGATCCGGCGTTTCAGGATATATATATTGATGAGCTGGAATTTGGTCCGCAGGAGGACTGAAGATAGAAAGAAAATGAGGTAATGGATATGGAAGTAGCAGCAGCAGAAAAACTGGCTCTGGAAAAGGGATTCTCTAATGTTTCCCATCTGGATGTATCTACAATGGAGCTTCTGGACGAGGTACGCGCTATGTGCAGCGCCAATACCTGCGGACAGTATGGTAAAAACTGGGCCTGCCCTCCCGCGTGCGGAGAACTGGAGGAATGCAGAGCCAGAATCAGCAGATTCCGGGAAGGCATTCTGGTACAGACAGTAGGCGATATTGAGGACAGTCTGGATTTTGAAGCCATGATGGAGATAGAAGCAGAACACAAAGCCCACTTTATGGAAGCGGCGGAGGAACTTCGGAAGGAATTCCCGGAGCTTCTGGCAATCGGAGCCGGATGCTGTACGATCTGCGCAAAATGTGCATATCCGGACGGACCATGCCGTTTCCCGGATAAGAGAGTCTCTTCTCTGGAGGCGTATGGCATTGTAGTCAGTGAATTATGCAAAAAAAACAATCTTGCCTACTACTACGGAGCAGACAAGATTGCGTATACATCCTGTTTCTTATTAAAATGATCCCTCACAGCTTCTTTGCATCTTCGTAATCATTCAGATGATAGGAGAGCAGCAGATAGAGCAGCTCATTGGGGTCAGTGAGATCACTTTTTAAAATATTGCGGATACGGTCCAGGCGGTACAGAAGCGTGCTTCGGTGTATGTACATAGCCTGGGCCGTTTTTGTTGCACTCTGATGGTTTTCCAGATAACAGCGCAGGGTCTGATAGAGCTGGGAATCATTACTATCGTCCAGATAGCGCAGCTGCAGCAGCTTTTCGTGGCTGACCATATAGGGCGGAAGCTTGCGGGTGATCTGCTCCAGACAGTAGGTGAGGGCAATATCGTTGAAATGGTGCACCCACCGGTCGGGATGCTCCCGCTGGCCGATCTCCATAGTGAGCCGGGCCTGCTGATACTGGCGGTAGAAGTTAAAATGCCCCATCATGCTGCGGCTGTAACTGCCAATGAAGAAATTGTCACGGATAAATTCGGCAAAAAACTGCTGAATGTCATCCTGTGATCCGGGTGTCAGAGTCAGGTTAATAAAGATGACCGCATTTCCATTCAACTCTATGGCACAGGACTCCGGAACCTGATTCTCAACGTAGTTACAAATGGATTTCAGAGTCAGATTCCTGTTATCCAGATAACCGGTCTGAAGGAGGACACATAGGTAGGTGTGAGCAACCATCCAGCCGGCGGAGGTAAGCTCATGGCTGCTGACAACATAGTCTGTTTTGGGATTGGTCAGCATATTGAGGAAAATATGATGCAGAGAATTTGGGTTTCCGGTATTGGCGGGCAGATAGGAATGGATAATCTGCTCGGCCATGGCGGCCAGGAAAACGGCCAGGAAACCAATGGTATCATCCAACGGCATATCCCCGGGTATGATCAGAAGACGGTAAGCCGTTTTTCCGTGGGAATGAATGTTAACGCAGAGGGAGGGAAGCGCGTAGTCATTGCCCGGAAAGTAAAAGAAACCGGATTTTTCCTCCGCATTGATATAGTTGGGGTCTTTTTTCAGGGCATTTACCACAGAAAGAGTCTCATCGTTGGAGCCCAGTACATTGTTTCTCAGGTGGGAAGTCTGTTCCACTGTGGATCCCAGGATGGTGAAGTCCATGCCTATGATGGTGATGGGATTGGTGATGGCATCCGCGGAGAGCTCCAGCAGCTTCTGGACAGATGCTGAAGCAGACATCAGCTGAAAGATATTCTGCTGCCATTCATTGTAGACCTGAAAGGTTTCCTGCAGAACCTGCAACACCCAGGCCGCAGAAGCATCGGATTCAATACGGCAGATATTGGGGGCAGACTGGAAGGGAAAGCGGAAATGCTTTCCCACCAGGATCAGCATCACATTTCCAAGATTGTGGGTGTGCAGAATAAAAGCCGGATCATCGATCACATAGATCAGGTTGTCCTTAAGGGGCAGGGAGTTCTGATACAGAACCGGATATTTCAGGCAGGGCTGAGCAGAAATTCTGGAGGATGAGGAGACCATGAAGTATTGCTTCAATTTGTATAAAACCAGTTTGGCGGAAAGATTCATGAAAGGGACTCCTTTTAGTTTTGTTTGTCTATATTATAGAATTTTATATGGGTAAATACAATGCGATTGTGAAAAAATAATAGACCTGTCCGAAAATGATTTCTACAAATTGTAGGAAAGGACCGGGGTTTATAGAAAGGAATGCTGATAGCATTTCAGGAAAACAAAATGTTATACTGCTGATTAACAAGGAGGTATCGTAACAATGATTATTATTGGCGAAAAAATTAATGGTTCCATTCCTGTTGTGGCAGAGGCAATCGCAAATCGTGACAGCGAGTTCATCAAAAACAGAGCCAGAATGCAGGAGGAGGCAGGCGCAACCTACATTGACTGCTGTGCCTCAGTTCCGGAAGCGGAAGAAGTAGAGACCCTGAAATGGATGATCGACTGTATCCAGGAGGTTTCCGACCTTCCAATTTCCGTAGACAGCCCAAGTGCAGAGGTCATTGCACAGGTATTCCCATACTGCAAGCGACCGGGCCTTATCAATTCTGTATCCGGTGAGGGAAATAAGATCGACATTCTGTTCCCGCTCATTGCAGATACAAAATGGGAAGTGATCTGTCTCTTATCCGATGATACCGGTATTCCAAAAACTGCAGGAGACCGTCTCAGAGTATTTGAGCACATCATGGCGAAAGCAAAAGAGTATGGCATCAAACCAAAGAGACTTCATATTGATCCACTGGTAGAGATGCTTTGTACATCCGAGGATGGTATTGCCATGAACGTAGAGGTAATCAAAACCATTCGCGAGCAGTACCCAAGCATCCACATTACAGCGGCAGTCAGCAACATCTCATTCAATCTTCCTGTAAGAAAAATGGTAAATCTTGGCTTTACTGTACTTGCTATGAATGCAGGTCTGGACAGCGCAATTCTGGATCCTACCAACAGGGATATGATGGGCGTCATCTATGCTACAGAGGCACTTCTTGGCATGGACGAGTATTGTATGGAATATATCAGTGCATATCGTGAGGGAATTTTCGGACCAAAGAAATAAGCGGAATTTCAGGGCCAAAGATCACGAAACATAGTAAAGATGGGCAGACGGGACTGCGGAGTCCGGCTGCTGATCAATAGAAAAAATTTATTTTTAAGCGGAGGAAAATTACAATGGCAATTGCAGATGTTTACAAACTGGTAGAAAAAGGAAAATCCAAATTAATCGCAGAAGCAGTAGAAGAAGCTCTGGAAGACGGCGATTCCGCAGTTGATATTCTCAACGACGGTATGATCAAAGCCATGGATAAGGTTGGCGAGAAATTCAAAAATGGCGAGATCTTTGTTCCTGAGATGCTGATCGCAGCAAAAACCATGAAAAAAGGTGTTGAGGTTCTGAAACCACATCTTGCTACAGGCGCTGCCGGAGCACTTGGAAAAGTTATCATCGGAACAGTAGCCGGAGACCTTCATGACATTGGCAAAAACCTGGTTATCATGATGCTGGAATCCGCAGGATTCGAAGTTATCGATCTTGGCGTAGATGTATCCAAAGAGAAATTTGTAGAAACTTATGAGGCAAATCCGGATACCAAGATCATCTGCTGTTCTGCACTTCTGACCACCACCATGCCTGCACTGAAAGACACCGTAGCACTCATCAATGCACAGCCTTTCCGTGGATCCGTAAAGGTTATGGTAGGAGGCGCTCCTATTTCTCAGGCATTTGCAGATGAGATCGGTGCAGATGCATACACCGAGGATGCAGCTTCCTGTGCAAAGAAAGCAAAAGAACTGGCAGCATAAAGGAGAGAAGAAGCTATGATGAATGCAAGAGAAAATATGGACGCCGTTATTAAAGGCGGAAATCCGGAACGTTTTTGTAACAACTACGAAGCAATTCAGCTTCTGTTTGATCCATTCGCAATGCACAATCCAAGAGCAGCAAAGGGACAGGAAAATGTAGTAGATGCATGGGGCGTAACCAACAGCTTCCCAGCCAACGTACCGGGCGCTTTCCCTGTACATACTCCTGACAAGATCGTAATCAAGGATTTTGAAGAATGGGAAAAATATCTGAAAGCTCCATCCCTGGACTTCACCGCAGAAGAGTGGGCAATTTTTAAAGCACAGTATGATGCAGTAGACAGAAGCCAGAGCTATGCAGCAACCTTTGTTGCACCGGGCCTTTTTGAGAGAATGCATCATTGCGGCGGTATTGAAAATGCACTGATGGCTTTCTATGAGTGCGAAGACGAGGTACATGATCTGATCAAATACCTTACTGAGTGGGAACTGAAATATGCAGAGGGCGTATGCAAAAACCTGAAACCGGATGCAGTTTTCCATCACGACGACTGGGGCAGCATGAAGAGCACCTTCATGAGCGTAGGCATGTTTGAAGAGTTCTTTGTAGATGCATATAAAGAGATCTATAAATACTATCACGAGCATGGCTGCAAATATGTATTCCATCATTCTGACAGCTATGGCGCTACCCTGGTTCCGGATATGATCGAAATGGGAATCGATGTATGGCAGGGCTGCATGAGCTCCAATGATCTGCCTACCCTGGTTAAAAAGTACGGCGACAAGATCACCTTCATGGGCGGCTTCGATGGCGCTATGGTAGACCGCGAGGATGCTACTCCTGAGATGATCAAAGAGATCGTTTACAATTATCTGGATGCAGTTGGTACCGCAAAGGGCTTCATCCCATGTATTGCACAGGGCGGTCCGGGATCTGTATATCCACAGGTTTATCACTGGCTGATGGATGCCATTGACCAGTACAGCATTGACAAGATGGGCGTGAAGAAAGAAGAGATCACCCGTCTGCCACTTCAGATTCTGTTCTGATTCTGTTCAGATCTATAGCGAATATTATTATTTTCGGTGAGTGCATGTTTTGGTGCACTCACCGATTTTTATTTTAGCAGTTTTTTCGGCAGTTTTTTCAGCAAAAATGTGGGCATAATGGCATGGAAAAAGAGCCGCAACTGTGGTACGCTATTCGCATGATATGCGTAACGATAAGCGAAAACGGGATGGGAGGAAAAAAACATGCGTATTATTTTTGTCCGGCATGGTGAGCCGAATTATGAGAAGGATTGTCTGACCGAACGCGGCCGGGAACAGGCTGCGGCTGCGGCGGAGAGATTAAAAAGAGAGAATATATCAGAAATCTACGCTTCATCCATGGGGCGTGCAAGGGAGACGGCTTCCTATACGGCAGAAGCACTGGGCCTTCCGGTTACTGTTCTGGATTTCATGCGTGAAATTTCCTGGGGCGGATCTGATGAGCTTCCTCTGGAAGGGCATCCATGGGATCTGTCTGACTATCTGATCGACCATGACAACTGCGATTTTTCCACTACAAACTGGAGAGAACACCCATATTTTAAGGAAAACATTGCATTAGAATACTATGAACGCATCACCGCCAGCTTTGATAAGCTTCTTCTGAAGTACGGCTTCAAAAAAGAAGGAACCCATTTCTACTGTACCGGAGAGTGCGAGCCGGACAAGACCATCGCCCTTTTCAGCCACGGCGGCTCCGGCGGAAGCGTACTGGCCCACCTGCTCTCGCTTCCCCTTCCCTATGTATTTTCGGTCATGCCCTACGGCCATACCTCCATCACGATCCTGGATTTCCCGGATCAGAAAGGCCAATACATACATCCCCGCCTGGCCCTTTTCAACGACATGAGCCACGTATCCGGCGGTTCCGCAAAACCAGCTATTCAGAAGAAAGTTGATAAAAATATATAAAAGGAGAATTACACAGATGAGCGAAGTAAAAAAAGTAAAAACTTCCGACGACATTACCTTCCAGGAAGCAGGCATCACGTTTCCAAAAGGAATGATTTTCATGATAGAATCCGTAGAACCCGAAGGAATCATCCTCTACACCGACCTTGGCGAAAGATTCATGATCGATTTTGAAACCTTCGAAAATGGATTTGAGATTGCGCTGTAAAGCCCTTTTCCTCTTTCCGCCGGCAACTTTTCAACCATAGTGCCATCTGATCTTTGGTTCTCCCAAGGGCTTTGCCATCGGAAATTCCTAATAATGCCCCGGATGGTACAATTTTCCAGCCTTTTGCCATCCAAAATCCTGCTTAATTTCCAAGATGGCAAACTTTTGCCATCTGTTGTCTTACATGTCCAAATGGATGGCAATCAAACAAAAATTTCTGCCATCAGATTCAAATATAGTTTGTGGGATGGCAAACGGCCTGCCATCGGAAGCCAAAAACTTTCATCCGGATGGCAAGAAAAAGAAGTGAGCATTATTTGTTCAGGAAGGGTAAGAATATGTTTGCTAAAAAGACAGCTGAAAAATGTTATGCACTTATAAATGGAATCATCCTTGATGGTTCCGAGGATATGGTACCTCAGAAAAATAAAGTGATTCTCATAAAGGGAAAAATGATAGAGAATGTAGTCAGTAAGGGGTATGATCTTACCGGATATGAGATCATCGATCTTAAGGGACAGTATGTACTTCCAGGCCTTATCAACCTCCATGTACATCTTGCCGGTTCCGGTCGTCCTAAGAACAACTCTGCAGATGCTAAGCGCCTCGTAAAGCTTATTACCAGCAATCCAGTCACCAATCTTGTCGGTAAGATGATGGTTGCCGGTTTCGCACGTACACAGCTTTTTAGCGGTACCACCACCATCCGTACCGTAGGCGGTATTTCCAACTATGACACAACGATTCGTGACCTCATCAAAGCTGAAAAATGCGTTGGACCAAGGATCCTTGCCGCCAATATGGCCATCTCAGTACCGGGAGGACATATGGCAGGTTCTCTGGCATACGAAGCCCATACGCCGGAAGAAGCCGCTCATTATGTGGATGTCATAGCCAAAGATCATCCGGATATCATTAAGCTTATGATCACTGGTGGTGTTTCGGATGCGGAAAAAGAAGGAGAACCTGGAGTTCTTCGTATGTCTCCTGAGATCGTCAAAGCTGCTGCGGATAGAGCTCATGAGCTCGGATATCAGGTAGCGGCTCATGTGGAAAGTACGGAAGGAGTACGTGTTGCCCTTGAAAATGGAGTGGATTCCATAGAGCACGGAGCTGCCCCGACAGAGGATATCATCAGACTTTTTAAGGAAAAAGGTGCTTTTCAGGTATCCACGATTTCCCCGGCACTTCCATTTGCTCTTTTTGAGAAAGAAATGTCCGGTGTTACTCCTGTCATGAAAGAAAACGGAAAGATTGTATTTGAAGGAATTGTCGGGCTTGCCAGAGAATGCCTGAATAATGGTATCCCGGTAGGCCTTGGAACAGATACTGCCTGTCCATACGTAACCCAATATGATATGTGGAGGGAACTCGCCTTCTTTATGAAGTACTGCGGCGTAAGCAGCACTTTTGCAATCTACAGTGCAACAAAACTGAATGCCAGACTTGCAGGGATTGATCATCTGACCGGTTCTATAGAGCCCGGAAAGATGGCAGATCTCATCACAGTTGGCGATAATCCACTCAAGGATATCTCTTTATTGCGTCACCTTAACATGGTCATGTTTGAAGGAAAAATCTATCATTCCAAAGTAAAGAAGATAAAGACAGTAGAAACAGAATTAGATAAGTATCTCTGAGGTGTTGGGGATGGTGGTAAAGGTTCATAATGCTATTGAACTGAGAAAATCAGATATCAGACATCAGTCATGCGAGGAGGATATATGTTACAGGACATCAGGAAAAAGATCAGAAATGATGCTTTAGATACGGCGAATGAGTTTTTTATTATTGGTATAATTCTTTTCGGAGTTTTTCTTTTTTTATGGTTCTCACACAAAGACATATCCAAAATGAATCCGGAGGACATAAAAGAAGGACAATCGGTGAAGATTCGTCTGTTGCCGAAAGATGCAGAAAGCATTTTTCAGTATAGAATGAACGCGACAACCACTTACTATGAAGAGTATGTGATCTCTTCTGACTCTGAGGATGGTTTTCTGCTGCCACTGCAGATTTTTTCTGAACAGACAAGACATAAACTTAATAACGAAAACGGGACTTCCTCTATATTGCTATATGGAACGATAGAATCTACAGGTCCTATTCTGGATGAGCATTTTTCGGAATACCTTGCGGAGCATAATCAGGATGCGCAGCAAGGTGGAAATTATGTAAAACAGTATGTATTTGTGGAGAAGATGCGACGCCCCGTTGTACTTCTTTTTCTACAGATAGCAGGTATATTTCTTCTCCTGATTAGTTTTGTCCATAGATATAAAGCTTATACCGATCCTGGAGCTAAGGAATTCTGGAGGGATATCAGAAAAGCGGGTATTGATGAAGAAATCATTAAACAGGATATGGCATCCTCGTTTGATTGTGGATATCCGGGTATTCTGGTTGGAGAACAGTTCACCTATATTGATCTTCTCGATCACCGGCCGAGAGCATTGCCGAATGATAAAATTCGTTTGATCTCAGTAACTGAAGTGAAGATAGATCATGAAACCATGGATGCAATTTCTTCACTTATTTTAGCTTTGTTTGGGGTTATCACTATCAGACATAAGGTGGAAAATCACGACATCAGGCTTGAACTGTATATCGATGTAGAAGGAATAGGCGGAATTCAGACAACCTATCATGGCCTTAGCTACTTGCTCGATCAGGTACTTGAAGAAATCCGGAAACGCAACCCGGAAGTAAACGTTACTCATACCAGAGTTAAGCGGCTTATTGCATGAATGAGCTGTCGGGGACGGTGGAAGGGGCTCAATGAACCCTAACCACCGTCCCAAAGAGTTCATTGGTAAAGGAGACTAACTATGCGAAAAAAGATTACATTCATATTAATCTGTTCTATACTGCTGGCGTTCACTGCCTGTGGCAGTGCTAAGGAAACGGCGGAAGCCGCGGAAAATACAAAAATAGCCGCGGAAGCCAGATTGAAAGAGCTGGCGGGGATGACGCCGGAGGAGATTGTTGCGCAGATGACGATTGAGCAGAAGGCGGCGCAGATGATACAGCCGGCGATCTATTATCTGATCGATGAGGATATACAGCAGGAAGTGAATTATGGAAGCATCCTTTCAAAAATCGTTGGATATGGAGAAAAAGACTGGCAGGAAACGATCGATGAATTCCAGAGACAGTCACTTGCTTCTGAATCCGGAATTCCAATGCTTTATGGCAATGACGATGTTCACGGTGTGAACTTCTGCGAAAATGCGGTTTTATTTCCACATAATATCGGACTTGGCGCGGCGAATGATGAAGAACTCATGTATCAGGTAGGTCTGATCACAGCAGATGAAGCCAAAATCTGCCATATGCCGTGGAATTTTGCTCCTGTGGTTACACAATCCGTGGATCCGCGTTGGGGAAGAACCTACGAGTGCTACAGCTCCGATCTGGATCTTGTTACAAAGCTCAGCACCGCTTACACCAGAGGTCTTGTAGATGGCGGAATTGTAGCCTGCACAAAGCACTTCTTTGGAGAAGGTGCAGCAAAATACGGTACCGGCGAAAAGTCCGACAACTATGGTTCCATCGTCGAGCGTATGATCGACCGTGGAGATGCCACTCTCACGGATGAGGAGATCGATGAGTTATTAAAGGTCTATCAGGCGCAGATCGATGCCGGCGCCCAGACAATCATGGTCAGTCATGCATCTTTAAATGGTGTAAAAATGCATGAAAACAAGAAATATCTCATGAAACTGAAGGAAGAAATGGGATTCGAAGGATTTCTTGTGAGTGACTGGAACTCTGTACAGAATATCCCGGACAAGACATACGAAGAGCAGATCGCAGCCGGCATCAATGCCGGAATTGATATGTTAATGGAGCCAGACCGATACGACCAGGCCAGACGCATCCTCATTGATGCGGTGAAAAATGGCGATATTGCGGAAGAGCGAATGGACGATGCCGTAAGACGCATTCTCAAGGTGAAGAAGGATGCCGGTCTTTTTGAAGATCCATTTTATGAGACAACAGAGACAAAACAGACTTCCGTAGGTTCCAAAGAGTATCGTGATGTTGCGGAAACGCTTGTGGAAGAGAGCCTTGTATTATTAAAGAATGAGAATGATCTTCTTCCGCTGAAGAAAGGTCTGAAAGTATATATCACCGGCCCTGCAGCCGATAATGATCAGGCACAGTGCGGTGGCTGGACCATTGACTGGACTTCGAGTCCGGAAAGAAATATTGAGGGAGTCACCTCCATTCTGGAAGGATTTAAACAAAAGGCGGAAGAATACGGCCTCACCGTGATCTCAAACGCAAAAGGAGCAGAGAATGCGGATGTGGTGATCAATGTGGTAGGCGAGGTTCCTTATGCCGAATGGACCGGCGATACGGAAGACCTCGAACTCTGCGGAAGACTTGGATTGCCGGGCAACCAGTATGCAATCGATGAGGTAAAAGCTCTTGGAAAGCCGGTTGTGACATGCATTGTGGCAGGCCGCCATGTTATTTTGAACGAAGAAGATTATAACAGCTGGGACAGTGTAGTCATGTGCTATCTCCCCGGCTCAGAAGGACAGGGCGTCGCCGATGTTCTATGCGGAGCAGCAGATTTCCACGGAAAACTTCCAAGCCCATGGTACAGCTCCCTCGACCAGATCGGAACAGAGGAGTGCTGGCTGGAAAAAGGTTATGGCCTTACTTATGCAGAGGATGCAGGGAATCCAGGGGATTCAGACGATAATAGTGATGAGTAAGAAAAGAGAGGATATTGGGCCATGAACAGACTGAAGAATTTGAATCGTTTTCAGAAAGGCATACTGATTTTTACAGCCGTTATGGTATTGGTATTTTCTGTGCTTTATCCCAAAACGATTGCAAAAACAGGATTTGAATATCAGGGCACGTTTCTGGAAGTCGGCATGGAAAATGGTGACACGATCTATTCCGGAAACCTTCATGGAATGCCGGTGAAATTCACTGTGACGGAAGAGAAGACGGTATTCTACCAATATGATGACAAATCTTTTGGACCATACACAGCAGTAGAAGATCCTGCGGCCATCCCAAAAGGAGCCGCGAACGCGGAAGACATGACCGGCATTGAATTACGAATGGCTGATGACATCATCTTCCGAGGCGGCGTCCTGAAACTATGGGATACTTACAGACTTTATGATGAAGAAAACGCTGCAGAGCATACAATTTATCAGGTACTCAACAATCAGGGATCTACGCAGATAGAACCACCCATATCTACCCTCCTTACCCTGATGGACGGCCCGCAGCTGACCCACAAAGGACAATGGGGTGCCTGGATCGCTGCCACTTTACTTTGTATCCTGAATGTGATTACTCTCATTTTCGCAGATGAATTGTTTCGTTTTTCTATGTCTTTTCATATCAGCAATTCAAAAACTGTCACCCCGTCAGATTGGGAAATCGCCCGAAGATATTTCGGCTGGACGGTTTTAGTCGTTGCCGCGTTAGTGATATACGTAAAAGGACTTATGTAAAAATGAGCCATCGGAGACGGTGGCAAGGGTTCATTTCAGGAGGTAATGATGAATATACAGATTTTTGGCACGAAGAAGTGCAATGATACGAAAAAAGCCGAGCGTTTCTTTAAGGAGCGCGGCATCAAGTATCAGTTTATAGATATGAAAGAAAAAGGAATGAGCAAAGGGGAATTTATGTC
>JAGHUU010000024.1 GCA_018064695.1 Candidatus Blautia equi
ACCTTGACTGTATGACCGTTACCGGTAAGACCGTAGGCGAGAACATCAAGGACTGCAAGAACCTGAACCCAGAGGTTATCCGTCCGCTTGACAACCCATACAGCAAGACCGGCGGTCTGGCAGTACTTAAGGGAAATCTGGCTCCGGACGGCGGCGTTGTAAAACGTTCCGCAGTAGTTGAGGAGATGATGGTTCACGAAGGACCGGCACGTGTCTTCGACTGTGAGGAAGATGCCATCGATGCCATCAAAGGCGGCAAGATCGTAGCAGGTGACGTAGTAGTTATCCGCTATGAGGGACCAAAAGGCGGCCCTGGTATGAGAGAGATGCTGAATCCTACCTCTGCAATTGCAGGTATGGGACTTGGCTCTTCCGTAGCACTCATCACCGACGGACGTTTCAGCGGTGCTTCCCGCGGCGCTTCCATTGGACATGTATCCCCTGAGGCAGCTGTAGGCGGTCCAATCGCTCTTGTAGAAGAGGGAGACATCATCAGCATCAATATTCCTGAGATGAAGCTTGATATCAAAGTTTCTGATGAGGAGATGGCAGCAAGAAAAGAAAAATGGCAGCCAAGAGAACCAAAGGTTACCACCGGCTACCTTGCAAGATATGCAGCAATGGTTACCTCCGGAAACAGAGGAGCTATTCTGGAGATCCCAAAGGCTAAATAAGTAGGCCCCGGGATAAGAACGGTTTATTTAAGGAGGAAACGTAATGCAGCTTACAGGTTCAGAAATCGTCGTAGAATGTCTGAAAGAGCAGGGAGTAGATACGGTATTCGGATATCCGGGTGGAACCATCCTGAACGTATACGATGCCCTTTATGGTTATCGTGACCAGATCACACATGTGCTGACATCCCACGAACAGGGTGCTTCACATGCTGCAGACGGTTACGCACGTGCTACAGGTAAGGTTGGCGTATGTATGGCCACATCCGGTCCTGGAGCTACAAACCTTGTTACCGGTATCGCTACCGCATACATGGATTCCATTCCACTGGTAGCCATCACCTGTAACGTAGGTAAAGCACTTCTTGGCAGGGACTCCTTCCAGGAGGTAGATATCGCCGGTGTAGTTATGCCGGTAACAAAACACAGCTTTATTGTAAAAGAGATCGATGATCTTGCAGATACTATCAGAAAAGCTTTCTACATTGCAAAGAGCGGACGCCCGGGCCCTGTTCTTGTGGATATCACAAAGGATGTAACCGCAGCTAAGACTGACTATATCCCACGTCGTCCTGCAATTGTAGAGCGCGACACTGAGAATATCAAATCCGCAGATATTGCAGCAGCCATCGAGATGATCAAGGCAGCTGAAAAGCCATTCATCTTCTGCGGCGGCGGTGCAGTTACCTCCGGAGCAAACAAAGAGATCTTTGAACTGGCACACCGCATTGATGCACCGGTATGTGATTCCCTGATGGGTAAAGGTTCTTTCCCTGGAGAGGATCCACTGTACACCGGTATGATCGGTATGCACGGAACCAAAGCTTCCAACTACGGTGTAAGCCAGGCTGACCTGCTCATCGTACTTGGCGCACGTTTCAGTGACCGTGTAACCGGTAACGCAAAGACCTTTGCAAACAACGCAAAGATCATCCAGGTAGATGTGGATGAGGCTGAGATCAACAAGAATGTCCAGGTAGATGCTTCCATCATTGGCGATGTAAAAGAAGTTTTAGCCCGCATTCTTATGGAGATCCCTGAGGCAAAACACAGCGAGTGGGTGGCTGAGGTTGAGGAGCTGAAAGCCAAATATCCGCTGAAATATGATGAGAGCCAGCTCACCGGTCCATACATCATTGAGAAGCTCTATGAGGTTACCAATGGTGATGCCATCATCACCACCGATGTAGGTCAGCATCAGATGTGGGCAGCACAGTACTACAAATATAAAGAGCCAAGAACCCTCCTTACTTCCGGTGGTCTCGGAACTATGGGTTACGGACTTGGCGCAGCCATCGGAGCCAAAATGGGACGTCCTGATAAAACTGTTGTAAATATCGCAGGTGACGGATGCTTCCGTATGAACATGAATGAGATCGCAACTGCAGCCCGCTGCGGCAAGAACCTCATCCAGCTTGTTCTGAACAACCATGTACTTGGTATGGTTCGTCAGTGGCAGACTCTTTTCTATGGAAAGAGATATTCCAACACCATTTTAAATGACGGTGTTGACTTTGTAAAAGTAGCCGAGGCACTTGGTGCCAAAGGTATTCGCATCACCAGTAAAGAGGAAGTCGTACCTGCACTGAAAGAGGCACTCGTTTACGAAGGACCTGTAGTGCTGGATTGCTGGATCGATCAGGATCTCAGCGTATTCCCAATGGTACCGGCTGGCGGAAATATTGTGGATGCATTTGACGAGGAGGATTTGAAAAAATGAGTAGAGTATACAACTTTTCTGCAGGACCGGCCGTACTGCCGGAGGAAGTTTTAAAAGAACTTGCTGATGAGATGATGGATTACCAGGGAACCGGTATGGGTGTTATGGAAATGAGCCACAGAAGTGCTGCATTCCAGAAGATCCTTGACGATGCTGAGCAGGATTTAAGAGATCTGCTTCAGATTCCGGACAACTACAAAGTGCTTTTCCTTCAGGGCGGCGCACATCTTCAGTTCGCTATGATCCCTATGAACCTTATGAAAAATAAGGTTGCTGACTACATTGTAACCGGTCAGTGGGCAAAGAGAGCACATGCTGAGGCACAGAAATACGGAAAAGCTAACAAGATCGCTACTTCCGAAGATCAGACATTCTCCTATATTCCAGACTGCAGCGACCTTCCAATCAGCCCGGATGCAGACTATGTATACATCTGTGAGAACAACACCATTTACGGTACTAAATTCAAAGAGCTTCCAAACACCAAGGGCAAAGATCTGGTAGCAGACGTTTCTTCCTGCTTCCTTTCCGAGCCTATGGATGTTTCCAAATATGCACTGATCTACGGCGGCGTTCAGAAGAACATCGGACCTGCAGGTATGGTTATCGCCATCGTTCGTGAGGATCTGATCACTGAGGACGTTCTTCCTGGAACTCCTACCATGATGTCCTACAAGACTCATGCAGACGCAGGCAGCCTTTACAATACTCCAAACGCATACTGCATCTATGTATGCGGCAAGGTATTCAAATGGCTGAAGGCTATGGGCGGTCTTGAGGTTATGAAACAGAGAAACGAGGAGAAAGCAGCGATTCTTTATGACTTCCTTGACAGCAGCAAGCTGTTCAAAGGCACTGTTGCAAAGAAAGACCGTTCTCTTATGAACGTTCCTTTTGTAACCGGTGATAAAGATCTTGATGCTAAATTCGTGAAAGAGGCAACCGCAGCAGGCCTTGTGAACCTGAAAGGACACAGAAGTGTAGGCGGTATGCGTGCAAGTATCTACAACGCTATGCCAAAAGCTGGTGTAGAAGCGCTGGTAGCATTTATGAAGAAATTCGAGGAGGAGAATTCATAATGTTTCAGTATCTTTGCCTTAATGCAATTGCCGAAAAAGGATTAAAGGTATTCAGCGACAATTATAAAGTAACTGATAAAATAGAGAATGCAGATGCGGTTCTGGTCAGAAGCGCTAAGATGCATGACATGGAACTTCCTGCTTCTGTGAAGGCTGTAGCCCGCGCAGGAGCCGGAGTGAATAATATTCCTGTTAAGGAGTATGCGGAAAAAGGTATCGTAGTTTTTAATACACCTGGTGCAAATGCTAACGGTGTCAAGGAACTGGTACTGGCAGGTCTTTTCCTGGCTGCGCGTGATATCGTTGGCGGTATTGAGTGGGTTTCCTCTCAGACTGAGCTTGAGGGTATCGACAAGCGTGCGGAGAAGGAAAAGAAGCAGTTTGCAGGTCACGAGATCGCAGGTAAGAAGCTGGGTATTATTGGTCTTGGCGCCATTGGTGCTATGGTTGCAAACTCTGCTTCTGCGCTTGGCATGGAGGTTTATGGTTATGATCCATATATTTCCATTGATGCTGCATGGAGTCTTTCCAGAGCTATTAAGCATATTACCAATATTGATGATATTTATGCTGAGTGTGATTATATTACGATTCATGTTCCGCTTCTTGAGACTACCACTCATATGGTGAATAAGGCTGCTTTTGAGAAGATGAAAGACGGCGTGGTTCTTCTGAACTTTGCACGTGATCTTCTGGTGGATGAGCAGGCGCTTCTTGAGGCTATTGATGCAGGTAAGGTCAGAAAGTATGTGACTGACTTTGCGAATCCTACTGTTGTTGGTCATAAGAATGTGCTGGTTACTCCTCATCTTGGAGCTTCCACTGAGGAGTCTGAGGAGAACTGTGCAGTTATGGCTGCTAAGGAGATCCGCAATTACCTGGAGAATGGTAATATTAAGAATTCTGTGAATTATCCTAACTGTGATATGGGTATCTGTACTGCAGTTGGACGTATTGCTATTAATCATAAGAATGTACCGAACATGCTTGGTAAGTTGACGAAGCTTCTGGGCGATCAGGGTGTGAATATTTCTGACCTTACGAATAAGAGTAAGGGAGAGTATGCATATAGTCTGATCGACCTGGAGTGTGCGATTACCAAAGAGACTCTGGATGCGCTGAATGCGGTTGAGGGTGTGTTTAGGGTTCGGGTGATTAAATAAGTGGGATTTATTTCCCGGGAAATAAGGAGGGCATATGAAAGGCAGGAAAAAGAAGAAGAGTAAAATGAGTAAACTGCTGAAGCTTGTGTTTGCCGGTATGTTTTTGTTTACGAACTGGGATAAATCTGAGCAGAAGATATTCTTTAAAAAGAAATAAGAAATCATTAAGACCTCATGGTTACACGCCATGAGGTCTTTTTATGTTTAAAGCGGACGTCCCTACTATGCAGGTTCCTGGTCCTGGGCACCCGGCAACGCATTTCCAAGCTAACTCCTAACTCCAACTAAGACGCTCAGGAGAGCCTTCGCGCCTAAGTTTACGTAAGGAGTGGATCTCGTAAATGCTAAAACCGCCTCT
>JAGHUU010000323.1 GCA_018064695.1 Candidatus Blautia equi
ACATCTTCCAATCAAAATCGCTGCGCATCCTCGCGGAGCGTATAACTCAGAAGGAGATTGGTACCCCTCCTGAGAACGTTTGTTATTCCCCCACCTATAGAGGAGGGGGACATCTCCTTCTAAGTTATATATTTCATCCATGCAGCTCCACAGCAAAAAGCAGCCCGTGATTTTATCAGAAAAAATCACGGGCTGCCCAATATCACCTATTTTATTCAAAACGATCCAGTCTACTTATAGTTCACAAGTGCCAGACCTCCCATACAAATCGCAATCCCAACCACCTTATTCCAGGTCACAGGCTCCTGATACACTACCTTTCCAACTACGATCAGTGCAACCGCAAGAAAAGCGCTCTCCACATTCACCGCAATACTTACAGGCCATCCAACTTTATACGCAAAAATCAGACCGATCTCCAGACCCACGATTACTACTCCAAGCAAAAATGGTGCCCAGTTCAGCTTACTGTACTCCTGAGTCAGATTCGTATCTTTTCCCATCGCGAAGAACATCACAAGTGAAAACAACGCTGCAACAAGATAAGTCACTGTAAGAGACGCAAATGCATTCATCTCGGCCGGAACAGATTTTGCACAGATCTGATAAACTACATTTGATAAAACAACAAGGGCAATAGGCCACGCATAATTAAACATATTTTTCTCCTATTTTTTATGGCATCAGTTCCACAAGAACAGGATCGATCACTTTTCCCTCATCCATGATCTGCACACCGTCAAGCCATACGCTGCTATTCAGACAGATTCCATCCGAATGGCTCTTTGCATCCTGTCCGCAAGGTGGGGCATCGATTTCACTTACATATCCAATTCCCCACTCAGTTGCTCCCCAGACACGTTCATCTTCCACGATATTTCCGGTAAGCTTTGCTCCAGGATTAAAGCCATATGCAATATGCGCCATTTTAAGCATTCCCGGATCGTCAAAGTCTCTCAGCCACTTATCATAGATAGCTGCGTCCCTGCCGCCTTCTACAGACTGGATCACACCGTCTTTTACAGTCAGCTTGATTGGAACATCAGGAGTAGTACCAAATGGCGGAGTAACAGAACCATCAAATACAATTGTTCCGTTTACTGTACCAAATCTCGGAACAACATTGATCTGACCCGTCATCATATGCATTGCAGGGAAGGATGCATCTCCGCAGTCGCATGCCACATAATGAGTAGGTTCGATTTCAAAAGAAACGTCACATCCGGCAGGTGTTGTTACACGCATAACCTTTGCATTTTTGGTCATTTCTGTTACTTTGCGCATAAATACCTGAAGTTTTTCTGTTTCTACATGTCCCACAGTACGAATCAGAAGTTCTTCTGTAAAATCTACCAGACACATATAACGAAGTTTTTTATTCACTGCGGCTGCACGCTCAAATGGTGTAGAATAAAGAAGCCACTGATGGTTAAACTCAATCCAGACATCGCAAACACTGAACGCTGCTGTCATTGGTTCGATTGGAAGATCCGGATCTGCAGCCTTTCCAACACCTCTTGGCGTAGGAATTGTCATGATCATAGGAAGCGCTCCAACTTCTTTTGCACTGTCACTTACCGCTTTTAATACCGCTGTGTCACTCTCTTCATCTCCTGTCAGAAGAACGGTTTCACCCGGCTGCACTTTAAACATTTCACGAATCAGCTTATCTGCTGCAATCTGTAATTCTGTTTTCATTGATTTTTGACCTTTCTATAAATCCTCATAAATTAACAAGTTTGCGAATTGCTTCCCGATAGATCTTTCTGACCAGAATCAGATCCTCTTTCAGGATATATTCGTTCGGCATATGTTCTGTCAGTTCACGTCCCGGCATCATCGGTCCAAATGCAACAATGTTATCCATTGCTCTCGCATAAGTTCCTCCTCCAATCACCTCAGGCTCAGACAAGTCTCCAGTTGCTTCTCTATAGACTTCGAGGAGAGACTGAATTACCGTACCATTTTTATCCATGTAGATCGGCGCTGTATTCTCTGTCACTTCAAAGTGAAAGCCAAATTCTTCTGCCGCTTTTTTCACTGGAACAGTCACCTCATCCGAAGAGAAGGAGACAGGATTTCTGACATCGATTTCTACCTTCAGCACACCATCCTTAATGCGAATTGTTCCAACATTCATCGTCAGAAGACCGCTTTTATCATCCTGGAGCGCACATCCCATCTGCTCTCCATGAACACATTTTCCAACATACTTCTGATAGAATGCCACAAGCGGATCATTCGGAACTATCGCAGACAGTTCTTCCATCATTTTGGAGATTGCACTTTCTCCATCCTCAGGAGTTGACGCATGTGCTGCCTTACCTGTCGTTTCATAAGCTTTTCCATTCACAATCGCACGGCACCATGCAGGAACCACATTACTTGCATCTCCGCCTTCAATACTCTCCAGCTGTAATTTTTCCACCGGAATAGACAGATCCATACAGACAATTCCTTTTTCCCCATAAATAGCAGGGAAATCCGCATCCGGGGTAAACCCAAACACAGGAACCTCCTCATGCTCTCTGTACCATTCCATATCCGGCCAGTTTCCTGTTTCTTCACTCTGCCCGAAGATGATACGGATACGACGCTTTAACGGCACATTTTCTTCCAGAAGATCTGCCACTGCAAAAATACTTGCAGCAGTAGGGCCCTTATCATCTACTACACCTCGTCCATATAAACGATCATCCACTTCGGTCAGTTCATATGGCGGATAGTTCCAGCCTTCTCCTGCAGGTACTACATCCATATGACCCAGGATTCCAACGATTTCCTCGCCTTCTCCCGCTTCAGCCCAGCCAATGATTCCATCACGATTCACGGTTTTCATTCCAAGAGATTCACAAAGCTTTAATGCCTTTTCTAATGCAAGCGCAGATTTTTCGCCATAAGGATACTGTTCTGACTCGCCAATCACAGCAACACTGTCGATTTGGATCAATTCCCGAAGTGCTTTTATCATTTCTTCATTCGATTTCATATTGTTATCCCTCTCTTATTCACAGAATGGTTTATATTCTACCTCATGTCCAAAGCTCTTTGGTCCAAATACCTCCAGACCGCGTTCTGTTGTCCATTCCTCCGGCGCCGGAAGAGCAATCACTTTTACATTTTCGCCAACCTTAGTATATGGGTTCAGCTGTGGCATTGCTTCATCCAGGTTGAATACACAGATCAGGTCCGGAACTGTCACAAAATACTCTCCATCCATCCAGCTGATAATATTTTCATTCTGATACCAGATCTTCAGAGTATGTCCGGCGCATTCTCCCGTACCTTCGATTACTGTATTTCCAAAAGTATATCCGTCTTTTGTTTCGAACTCACTCTCTTTTACAACACCGGCAAACATATATTTTCCTTCACCGGCTTTTACAACTGCATCCACATAATCCTCGCCGGCTGCCTTTGCATCGCGGAATGCTTTTCCTACTTTCTCTGCGTAGCTGATTGCACCTCGAATGACAGCATTTTTCAGAACCTCAGCAGTATTTACATGGTCCATAACAGCAATCGTATTCTGGCTGACTACTGCCAGCGCACGAACGAGATCCTCTCCACGTTCATCATCAAATACATTTGTAAATACAGCACCTTCCCCAAAACGGTTCATAACGCTCATCGGACACATTGGAACATCGTGCAGGAAATAAGTAGAATGTTGAAGCGCAGGTACACTTCTTCCGGCAGGATCTCCGTCTACGATCAGGCGGCCTGTCATCGCTCCACAGTATAAAGCAGTAGCTGTATTACCACCGCCAAGTTCTGTACTGATTACTGCTGTCATTTCTTTTCCAAGGAATTTTTCCATCTGTTTCATACAGAGAATGTAAAAACTTTCTTCTGTTTCTGTCAGACGTGCATACTTTCTGATTTCTTCCTCTGTCAACGGACTGATTGCTCCGCAGGCATATGGTGTTCCAATCATGTCATCCGGCTGAAGATCATCAAAAGATGCCAGTTTGAATTCTTTTCCAAGACTCAATGCCTCGTCGATCATTTCAAGACCTTCTTCCAAAGATCCGCCGCCGCCGGTTCCAAGAATAGTACATCCGTACAAAATATCAACCAGGTTTTCTTTATTTAACACTCTCATATTCCCGTTACTCCTTATTTTCCAGTTTCTTTTTCCATGAGGATACAATTTACATAATGTTTATCATTTACGTACACTTCTTTTGGCACCCGTTTTGCACATTCTTCACAGGCATATGCACATCTTGTATGGAAAGTACATCCGCTCGGTGGATTGATCGGGCTTGGTATCTGTCCTTCCAGTGTTTTCAGGTCATCCATTCCGGTAGAATGAAGACTTGGAATGGAATCAAACAATGCCTTCGTATATGGATGCTGCGGCTGGGTGAAGATTTCTTCCGCAGGTCCGAATTCTACAATTTTCCCAAGATACATAACTGCGATCTTATCGCTCAGTTCATGCACAACACCAAGGTCATGAGAAATCAGAATATTTGTCAGATCAAATTTTTCTCTCAGATTCTGAATCAGCTGAAGAATCTGTTCCTGACTGAATACGTCGATGGAAGAAGTTGGTTCATCCAGTACTACTAGTTTTGGATCGCAGGCAAGGGCTCTTGCAATCGCGATACGCTGACGCTGTCCGCCGGAAAATTCATGCGGATATGCGAAAGCAGCACTCTCCGGCATGCCTACCATAGCAAGGAGTTCTCTTACGCGTTTCAGGCGTTCTACTTCTCCCATTTTCTGATAGACATCCAATGGCTCTGCAACGATATCTTTGATCAGCCATCTTGGATTCAGAGACCAGTATGGGTCCTGGAATACGATCTGCACATTCTTTTTGAAAGCATTTCCTCTGTTTTTGGATGCAAAGATGTCCTGACCTTCAAAGAAAACCTTTCCATCGGTCGGCTCAAACAGGTCGAGAATCGTATTTACCAGTGTGGATTTTCCACAACCGGATTCACCTACGATACCAAGGACTTCTCCTTTATACAGTTTGAAGCTGACATCATCTACAGCCTTCAATGTGAGATGTTTCTGCTTTTTAATATCATCATTGATATCAAAATATTTTTTCAGGTTCTGTACATCAAGTATCACCTCATCCAGAGCCTCTTTTTTATTTTCGTTTTTCGTTCTCTTCTCCATATCCGCTGCTTCTATCAAAAGTTTCGTATAATCATTCTGCGGATTACGGATAATATCTTCCGGTTTTCCTTCCTCGATGATCTTGCCATCTTTCAGAACTCCAACCTTGTCACAGAAAGCACTTACCAGACTTAGGTTATTCGCAATAAACAATACCGTGATATGGTGTTTTTCCTGTAATTCTTTCAAAAGTTTCAGGACACTCGCCTGAATTGTAACATCCAGATTTCGTGTCGGTTCATCTGCAATCAGGAATTCCGCGCCACAGCAGAGAGCCAATGCGATAATTACACGCTGACGCTGTCCGCCGGATAACTGATGAGGATATTTCTTCATCACACTGCTTGCATCAGCAAGCTTTACTTCTTCCAAAAGACGGATTGCTTCTGCCAAAGCCTCCTTCTTTTTCATTCCGGAATGATTCTGACGCAGCACGTCCGTCATAATCGTTCCAACCGTATATACCGGATTCAGACAGCTCATAGGATCCTGAAAAATCATGGCAATCTTATGACCACGAATTTCCTTCTGCATTTTTTTCTGACTAAGCTTCAGAAGATCCTGATTGTCCAGCAAGATTTCACCGGATTCAATCACTCCAGGAGGACATTGAAGAAGCTTCTGGATCGTAAGTGCCAGAACAGTTTTGCCCTGACCAGACTCTCCTACGATTCCGTAGGTTTCTCCTTTTTCAATGGAGATCTGATCGATATCCAGCACAGTCTTATTTCCATCAAACTCCTTGTGTTTTACTACAAGATTGTGTATTTCAAAATAAGCCATATTCTTCTCCTCCTTTCCTATTTCTTACGTGTCTTTGGATCGAGAATCTCACGGATTGCATCACCGAGCAGGTTGAAACAAAGTACTGTGATAAAAATTGCCACACCAGGGAAAATACAGCACCACCATTTATCCGGGAAATAAGCACGTCCTGTAGAAATCATCAGCCCCCATTCAGGTGTAGGTGCCTGCGCGCCCAGACCAAGGAAACTTAAGCTGGCGATTGTCATAATAACGCCGCCAATATCCATGGATGCCTGCACAATGATCGGACTGATACAGTTCGGAATAATATGTTTAAAAATAATTTTCATTTTACTGGTACCGATGGTTTCTGCCGCCTGTACAAACTTTCGTTCCCTTACACTGACAGCCTGCCC
>JAGHUU010000094.1 GCA_018064695.1 Candidatus Blautia equi
CAGACAAGAACCAGACGTGGCTCCTCGGTAACAACCGCTACAGGAATAGCCTCCAGGTTCTCCTCGTTTGCATATTTCAGGAACTGATCCACATCTTTAGGATCCACAACTACAGCCATACGCTCCTGGGACTCGGAGATAGCGATCTCGGTTCCGTCAAGACCTGCGTATTTCTTCGGCACCTTATCCAGGTCAACGCGAAGACCTGCTGCCAGCTCACCGATCGCTACGGAAACACCGCCTGCACCAAAGTCATTACATTTCTTGATAATGTAGCTTACTTCCTCACGGCGGAACATTCTCTGGATCTTTCTCTCGGTAGGAGCATTACCCTTCTGAACCTCAGCGCCGCAGACCTCAATGGAAGCCTCGGTATGTACTTTGGAGGAACCGGTAGCACCACCGATACCGTCACGTCCGGTACGGCCGCCGAGCAGGATGATGATATCGCCCGGATCGGAATTCTCACGGATTACGGCGCGTCTCGGAGCAGCACCCATAACGGCACCGATCTCCATACGTTTTGCAACATAGTTTGGATGATAGATCTCTTTTACATATCCGGTAGCCAGACCGATCTGGTTACCATAGGAGCTGTAACCATGAGCAGCACCGCGAACCAGCTTCTTCTGTGGAAGTTTACCCTTCAGGGTCTCTTTTACGGAAACAGTAGGATCAGCCGCGCCGGTTACACGCATAGCCTGGTATACATAAGTACGTCCGGAAAGCGGGTCACGGATCGCACCGCCAAGACAGGTAGCAGCGCCACCGAATGGCTCGATCTCGGTAGGATGGTTGTGGGTCTCATTCTTAAAGTTGATGAGCCACTCCTCCTCTACGCCGTCAACATCAACAGGAACAACGATACTGCAGGCATTGATCTCATCGGACTCTTCCTGGTCAGCCAGTTTTCCCTCGGATTTCAGTTTCTTCATAGCCATCAGTGCAAGGTCCATAAGGCAGATGAACTTGTCATCGCGTCCCTTGTAAAGGATCTCTCTGTCAGCCAGATACTGCTGATAGGTGCGAACGATTGGCTCTTTATAGTCGCCCTCGCCGAATTTCACATCAGTGAGCTCGGTGGAGAAGGTGGTATGACGGCAGTGGTCAGACCAGTAGGTATCCAGAACGCGAACCTCTGTTACGGAAGGATCACGGTTCTCCTCACCTGCAAAGTAATTCTGGATGTGCTGGAAATCCTTGAAGGTCATAGCCAGGTTCAGGGAGCTGTAAAGTGCTTTCAGCTCAGCCTCAGGCATGGTGCGGAAGCCCTCGAAGATCTTAACATCCTCAGGATCGTCAAAAACGGTAACCAGAGTTTCAGGCTTCTCAAGACCTGTCTCACGGGAATCTACCGGGTTGATACAATGATTTTTGATGGCAGCAAGCTCCTCATCAGTGATGTCACCCTCAATTACATAGGTAGTTGCGGAGTGGATAATTGGCTGCTCATCCTCTTTTAAGAACTGCACACACTGTACAGCAGAGTCTGCTCTCTGGTCGAACTGGCCCGGCAGATACTCTACAGAAAAGACTCTGGCATTCTCTGCGATCTCGAACTCTTCCAGATACAGATTATCTACAGGTGGCTCAGAAAATACGGTCTTGCATGCTTTTTCAAATACTTCGTCGGAAATGTTCTCCACATCATAGCGGATCAGTACACGTACTGCAGTTACGGTTTTGATGTCCAGGTAGCTGCTTACCTCGTGCTTTAACTCCTTAGCCTGTACGGCATAAGCTGGTTTTTTCTCAACATAGACACGTCTTACGTTGCTCATGAAACTCCTCCTAGTTTTCTCTCTGCCTTATTTAGGCAGAACTTCCTCTGCTGCTTCAATATATTTGTTATTTATGCGATCAAATACCCCTGCGTCTGCCAGTTCTGCAAAAGACAGATCGATAGGCATTTTACCAACGACCGGAACCTCCAGCTCTGCTGCGATCTCGTCAATGTGGCTCTCGCCAAAGATCTTGATGGCTTTTCCGCAGTCAGGACATGCCACATAGCTGTAGTTCTCAACGATTCCCAGTACCGGGATATCCATCATGGAAGCCATGGTGTAGGCTTTCTTGACGATCATGCGTACCAGGTCCTGCGGAGAGGTAACGATAATGACGCCGTCCAGCGGAAGGGACTGAAATACGGTGAGCGGTACATCGCCGGTTCCCGGAGGCATATCTACAAAGAGATAGTCAAGGTCGCCCCATACTACCTGATTCCAAAACTGTTTTACAGTGTTGGAAAGAATGGAGCCGCGCCAGATGACCGGGGATTCCTCATCTTCCAGAAGAAGATTGACGGACATAATGCGGATTCCGTTTTCGGTCTCGATTGGAATTACGTTTCCGTTGGCATCGCCGTAAGCCGGACCGTGCACACCATACATTTTAGGGATGGATGGGCCGGTGATGTCGGCATCCAGAATACCTACCTCGTAGCCTCTCTGGGACATCATGTTAGCCAGGGATCCGGTGACAAAGGATTTGCCTACGCCGCCTTTTCCACTTACGATACCAATGACATGTTTTACATTGGAAAATGCGTTCATTGCCTCAAGCATGCTCTCCGGCTGGTTCTGCTGTGCGCTGGCACATCCTGCGCAGCTGGACTTATCGCATGTTGAACTGGAACATTGTCTTGCCATTTTCGTTCTCCTTTATATATAAAAAAATATTACACAAACAAATGAGCCCTTATTTCATGAAGCGGTCGATGGCCTTCTCCAGCTCCTTAAGGGCATCTTTATCATCATGCTCCACAGCATCCACGATGCAATGCTCAATGTGATCCTGCAGGATGATTTTTCCGGTATTGTTGATGGCGGACTTTACAGCGGAAAGCTGGATCAGTACCTCTGTACAGTCGCGTCCGCTCTCCACCATACGCTTGATGGATTCCAGATGGCCGATGGCTCTGGAAAGACGGTTGATCACCGCCGTGGTGTGCTCGTGGCTGTGGGTGTGACCATGTTCTCCATGGGTGTGCTCAATGACGGTGCCGTCCTCCAGCACGTGGGTATGGGTTTCACTGAAGTGTTCCTCATGTGAATGGGTATGATGATCGCTCATGAGTACCTCCTGTCTTTTAAGCGGATTCCGTCACATTGTATCATACATGTTAAAGTTCTGTAAAGGTAATGCGCTGTTTTTGCCTCACCTCTGAAATCATACAGGCATTATAAAGTTTTTGGTGTGTTTTGTCAAAAAAGAATTGCGTTTCACACGCAGGTGAATTATCATAATACTATTATTCACAGTGCGGAGCGACCTGTTCGATTCACTGTATTTCGGGAAAAAGGAGAGAAATAAATGAAGCTTTTAGAGGAACGTATTTTAAAAGACGGCACGATAAAACCGGGCAATGTATTAAAGGTAGACAGCTTCCTGAACCATCAGATGGACATCGGTCTCATTAACGAGATGGGAAAAGAATTTAAGCGTCTCTTCGCAGATCATAAGATCACCAAGATCCTTACCATCGAGGCCTCCGGAATAGGAATCGCCTGCATCGTAGCACAGTATTTTAACGTACCGGTAGTTTTCGCTAAGAAATCCAAGAGCATTAACCTGGACGG
>JAGHUU010000322.1 GCA_018064695.1 Candidatus Blautia equi
TATTTTCGCGGTATTCGATCTGGTCGCGGATCTCATCTACAGTGCTCTCGCGGCGCTCGGAAAACCATGGAGAAAGCTTGGATTCGCAGTCACCACAGAGAGTTCCGTCACTGAGTTTTCTATTGCCGAAAAGATGGATTTATTCACCGCAGATACTACAATATTTTTTGTCAAATAATCCCATATTGGTTCCTCCTTTTTTGACCTTTTTATACTAATAAAAACACCATGTTTCCGGTTTCCTGTCATCAGAAGAATTGCCCGCAATTAAAGAAAATGCTATAATTGTCTGTAAATCAGTGATCTATTGTGATCGTATAAAAAATACGTACAGGGAAAGGTTTTTTCAGGAGGAATAGAAAGATGAAGAAACAGGTTTTTAACCCATATCTGCCAAGCTATGGAGATTCGGTGAAGTTGTGGCAGAGATCGCCATCCAGCCATCCGAGAGCTGGGAGACCTTTACCGCACCGCTTCAGATCAAGTCCGGCAAATCCCCGCTGTACTTCACATACACCGGAGAGGGCTATGCGTACTTCATGAGTTTTACACTTTCTAAAAAATAAAGCAGGGGATTGAAACACCAATGATATCATTTAAAGAAGTGACCTTTGGATATCCACAGAAGGATTTATATAATAAGATCAGTTTTGAGATCAACGAGGGGGATCAGGCCGTTCTCATAGGAAGCAACGGAACGGGTAAGAGTACCCTGTTAAAGCTTCTCATGAATGAGGAGCTGTTCACCTATGAGGGTGTGATCAAAAAGGATGAGAACATTCGAATTGGCCTTGTGAGCCAGTTTGTGGGTCATGAGGATTCGGACGTAACCGCCTTTGATTACCTGGCGGAGCCTTTTGTGGAACTGCAGAGGCAGAATGATGCCCTCTGCGAGGAGATGGGTTCAGCAGAAAACATGGACGAGGTATTTGGAAGATACCAGAAGGTGCTGGATGAGATGGACGCTGTGGATGCCTACAACTATCCGTCCAACATTGGAAAGCAGCTCTCCATAGCCGGCCTTTCCCGCATTGAGAACCTGCCTGTGAATAAGATCAGCGGCGGAGAGTACAAGATGCTCTCCATCATCCGGAATATGCTCCTTAAGCCCCAGCTCCTCATTATGGATGAGCCGGATGCCTTTCTGGATTTTAAGAATATCATGGGTCTTACCAGACTCATCAATGCATATAAGGGAACCATTCTGGCCATCACCCACAACAGACTGATGCTGAGCCAGTGCTTTAATAAGATCCTCCATCTGGAGAACGAGCAGCTGCAGGAGTTCCCGGGAACCTTTGCGGAGTACAACCGCGCAATGCTGGATACCAAGATCAGCATGCAGGAGAATGCCGCGAAGTTTGACGATTTCATTGCCATTCAGGAGCAGGTAATCAAGCGCATCCGCGGCCTGGCGGAAAACACGCCGGACCCAAGCAGTGGCCGACAGCTCCGCGCCAGAGTGAGCTACCTGGAGAGACTGAAGATCATGAGGGGCGAGAACCCGTTCATTGAGGAACATGACTATGGCTTCCATTTCCCGGAGGTGGGTACAGCTGCAAAGGAGAATGCTGATAGTGAGACCGGAATCATTTCAGAAACCGATGGAGTGACCGGAAGTGAAGCAGTGGCGGGAGCTGATCTGTCAGCTGCGGGAGATTCTGCAAAGGCTGACAGGAAGTCCTGTACAGATTGCCCGCAGGAGCCTGTGATCTCCGTGAAGAACTTCTCATTAGTATTTGATCGTCCGATCCTTACAGATATCTCCTTTGATATTCAGGCGGGAGAGAAAGTAGCCATTGTAGGCGCCAACGGAACCGGAAAATCCAGCCTTCTGGAGGCTGTCTATGAGCAGATGAAGGCAGATCCTGATAAGGAGATCGGCTTCTTCCGCCAGATCTACGACAATGATGAGCAGGAGATGCTCTCCGGCGGCGAGCGTAACCTCCGCCAGCTCCGGGCACTCTGCGATACCAATGTCTCCATCCTGTTTCTGGATGAGCCTACCAGTCATCTGGACACCTATGCCCAGATCGCGCTGGAGGAAGCACTGGCAGAATATAAGGGCACAGTCCTCATGGTTTCTCATGATTTCTATACCGTAGCCAACTGCGCAGACCGCATCCTGATCCTGGAAAACGGCGGCCTCCGCGAGATGAGCAGCCGTGCCTACAGAAAATCCATCTACAAAAACTATTTCAACAGCGAACTTCTGGAACAGGAGCGCAAACGCCGGGAGATCGAGGTGAAGGTAAACGCCCTCTTAAAAGCCGGCAAACACGCCGAAGCCAAAGCTGTGCTGGAAGCTATATAAACGCAATAAAAAACTCGTCCCATCCGGACGAGTTTTTTCGTGAACTTATTATTTATCATAACCTTTCAGGATACCGAAGGCGATAGAGCCGAAGCCCCAGATTCCGGCCGCAGAAATACCCATAATAAAGGTCCATGCTGCTGCACTTGTAAGTACTGTCATGGTAATGCACCTCTCTCTTTCATTTTTCTGGAAATCCCTGCAGGTGATCTTTTATGATTGCATCATAATCCCTTTTGTGATAAAAGTAAAGCTAGATATATTTATGTTAGTGATAAGTAAAGCTTATCATATATCAGGAGGAAGATTCCATGGATCAGAGCAGTATTGAAACCTTCTTAACCGTTGCGGAGGAAGGCAGTTTTCGAAAGGCAGCAGGCCGGCTTGGCTACACCCAGGCAGGGGTCAGTTACATCATTCATACCCTGGAGGAGGATATGGGCCTCACACTTTTTATCCGTGAGCGCACCGGCGTACGCCTGTCCCCGGAGGGTCAGGAACTGCTCCCCTACATCAGACAGCTGGACAGCGACAACCGTGTCCTTGAGGACACCATTCATGAGCTGCAGGGACTGGAGAGGGGCTCACTGAGAGTTCAGGTATTTGACAGTATTTCCATCCACTGGCTCCCCGGCATTCTCCAGCAGTTTAAAAAGGAATACCCCTGCATTCATGTGGAGCTGATCTCCGAGGAGGACAGCGCCAAGGCGGAGGCTATGGTCTCCATGCATGAGGTGGACTGCGGCTTCTTTCTCACAGATGTCCATTCCGAGCTGGATGTGTTTACCCTTCTGGAAGAAAACCTGCTGGCCATTGTCTCCCCCGACCATGAACTGGCTGACCGCGAATACTTCCCTGTGTCCCGGCTGGGCGAATTTCCATACATCAGCATGAAATACGATCACCACACCGGCATCCGGGGGATCTTTGAAAAGCATCATACCAAACCCAACACGGCATACTGTATGGACAACGACTATGCCGCCATGGCCATGGTCAGCAAAGGCCTTGGCTACTGCATCTTTCCGGAGCTCCTTCTGCAGGACATCCCCTATGAGATCCGCTGCCTGCGCTTTGATAAGCCGCAGAAACGAACCATCCGCATAGGCACCCGCTCCATGGAGACCGCCTCCAAAGCCTGTGTAAAATTCATAGAATGTACCAGAAAATGGGTGAAAGAGAATACGGCCCCTGTATTGACATAATGTCTGTTTTTCGCAATAATATTTTTAAGAAGCTGAAAAAACGCAGCCGGAAACACAGGAGGGGAAATGAGTACGATATCTTTTCAAACGCTGATGGCTTTTCTGATTGAATGCCTTTTTTATGGTCTGCTCATCACAACTGTTGTTACAGACACTTATATCGCGAAAAAGAATAAAAAAGTCTTTTTGCGTGCCATCCTGTTCTGCGTGCTCAACTTACTTACAGATTTTCTGGAATTATGGGTAGATAAAAATACGAATCTGATGATGGTCCGTGTTATAGCTTCCGCTGTCGGCTACAGCGTCCGCCCTTTTATTCTTCTCTGCTTTTTAAGATTAAGCTTTCCAAAAAGGAAACTGCATGTTCATCATGCCCTTGCTGTACTGAACCTTCTGCTGTATGCAACCGCACACTTTACGCATCTGGCTACTTATTTCACCGAAGGTGTAACATTCCACAGAGGTCCTTTAGGATATACAGTCTATTATATCTGTGGGCTTGGCCTCCTGGACATCATGGTCAATTCCACAGTGGAACATTTGCACAGTCGTACCCGGCGTTGGATCATACTTCCCCTCGGCTCCATGCTGATCGTGAATTCTGTTTACTCTGATTACACCTACCAGTTTCCGGATAAGCTCACTGCTCTGAACAAAGCACTGATTCTGGTTTTGTTCCTGTATTATCTGTTTTATCATCTTCAGATGGCAGAGCAGTACGAGGAGAAGGTTTTGCAGAACCAGCAGCTGCAGCTGATGATCTCGCAGATCAAGCCGCACTTTTTCTTTAACACGCTTACCACCATACAGGCCCTTTGCACCATTGATCCAAAGAAGGCCTCCAAAATATTAGGTCTCTTTGCTTCTTATATCCGGCAGAATCTTTCAGCCCAAACCACCATGCTGATTCCGTTTTCCAGAGAATTACAGCATATTAAGACGTACGCTGAGATCGAAATGCTGAGATTCCCAAACATCGAAGTGCAGTATGACCTGAACATCACCGATTTTGACATCGCGGCGCTCTCCATCCAGCCACTGGTGGAAAATGCCATCAAACATGGAATCCGTTCCCGTGAACATGGACTGGTGACAATTCGCACGCGTCAGAATGCAGATGCGATCATCCTTACCATCGAGGATAACGGAATCGGATTCGATCCTTCAAAAATTGAGGATTTCGATGAATCTCATATCGGGATCCGAAACGTCCGCAGCCGTCTGCACATGCTGCAGCAGGCTGACATGGACATTCAGAGCAATGACAATGGCACAACGATCACAATTACATTACCATGGGAGAATTAATTTATGGATCAGACTATGAAGGTTCTCTGTATTGATGATGAACCAATAATCTTACAGCAGATCACACAGATCTGCCGGGAATCAGAATGCTTCGCTTCCGTAAACGGATGTTTGAAAGCGGAAGAAGCACTTACTTATCTGGAAGCCAATCCGGTGGACGTTGTTTTTCTGGACATCAACATGCCCGGCATGAACGGCCTGTCCCTTGCGGAAAAGATTAAAGAGCTTTACCCGGAAACGGTGCTGGTCTTTGTCACCAGCTACCTGGAATATGCCATCGACGCCTTCCAGCTCCATGCCGACGGTTACCTTACCAAACCGATCTCCGTGGAGGATATCCAGAAGGAAGCAGCGCATATCAATCAGCTCAAACAGCGCTTTCAGCCAAAAACAGATGTGTTTATTCAGACCTTCGGCAATTTTGAAGTGTATGTAAAAGGAACACCTGTCAGATTTGAACGAAGAAAATCCAAGGAGATCCTGGCCTACCTCGTAGACAAACGCGGCACAGGTGTATCCAGAGCAGAACTTGCCTCCATCATCTGGGAAGATGAGTTATACGATCACTCCAAACAGAAACAGCTGGACGTATTCATTCAGAGCCTGAAAAAGACCCTGGCCGCATACGATATTCAGTTTATTTTCGATCTCCAGAAACGCGAACTCCGCGTGGACCCGTCCTCCTTCCAGTGCGACTTCTACGATTTCCTGGACGGCAAAGCCAACGCCAAAATGTCCTACTGCGGCAGCTACCTGGACGCATACTCCTGGGCGGAGTATACAAAGGCTTATCTGTCACACAAAGGGTTGAATCTGAAGGCATGATATGCAGCTATGAAAGATGAACCCTGCATCATTTGCGAATCTGCTTAAAAACAATACCCCCTTAAATTTCCATAACTGCTGATTTTTTGGAGTTATGGAAATTTAAGGGGGTATTTTTGCTGAGAAACTCAAACATAACGAAAAGTTTAGAAATATAGATTGCGCAGCTTCGTAAATAAAGATATAAACGAAATAAATTCGGAAATCTTTGAATATTTTTTATAGAAAATATTATATCAAAACATCCGACAAACATTCAACTTTTTGATTATAAATAATCGTATGAAAAAACAGCTGGGACTTTTATTTCAATTGTCCCAGCTGTTTTTATTTTCTTCTATAATAAAAGTAATACGTATATTCAAATACTGCCATAGTAACCCATCCGATCAGACATGCATAGGCTTCTCCTGTGATTCCGATCTTCGGCACCAGGATCGATACCAGCACGGTGCGGATGGAGATCTGGATCACGGTGCAGAGGAGAACGATGTTCATCTTAGCCACACCCCTGAAGAATCCCTGTATAGAATTGGTGATACAAGGCAGAAGGAAAAACCAGGCCTTCACTGCCAGATAAGCAGCGCCCATGGCGATCATCTCTGTGCTGCCCTTTGGAGTCAGAAGTCTCATGAATGGGTAACGGAACAGTAAAGTAAGACTGCAGATGATCGGGAAGTATCCCAGATTTACTTTAAGGCCCTGAGAAAGGGATGCCTTCACTCTCTCCTCGTTTCCCGCGCCGCGGTTCTGGGCGGTGCAGGTCATGATGGCGCTTCCTATGCTCTGGGTAGGGATGCAGGCAAAATCATCCAGGCGGCAGACCGCGTTAAAAGCGCCAATTGCCACAATTCCCCGGGCGTTGATCACGCTCTGGATAATGACCTTTCCAATGGGCTGCGCCGCGCCCTGGAGGGCACTTAAGGAACCTATGGCCAATGTTTCTTTCAGGAGTCCCCTGTCCAGCTGCCACTCATGTTTTCTGAGGCTGAGGGCAGGTTCTTTTCTGTAAATATATACCACACAGCAGATCACGGAGATGGCCTCCGCAAAGCAGGTAGCCAGGCCGGCGCCTGCCACGCCCATGTGCAGTCCTGCCACCAGAAGAAGATCCAGCAGCACGTTGATCACGCAGGAGATTCCAAGGAAAAATACCGGGGTGGAGGAATCCCCCATTCCGCGCATGGCGGAGGATATCATATTAAACTGAAAGCTGAACAGAAATCCCACCAGAATGATCCGGAGGTAGAGCTGCGCCAGATCCATGATCTCCTCCGGGGTATGCATGGCTCTTAGGATCGGTCCGGAGAGGATCGCTCCAAGCAGAAAGATGATGAGCGAAAAGAATACGCCGAATATGACTATTGTGGAGAATTCTCTTTTTACCTTCTCCATCTTTGATGCCCCGTAAAATCTGCTGATCAGCACGGAGCCGCCAACGCCCATTCCCGATGCGCCAAGGATCATGATGGTCATCACCGGATTGGCAGAGCTCACCGCCGCCAGGGAACCTTCCCCAAGGCATTTTCCGATAATGATGGAGTCCACCGCATTGTAGGTGAGCTGCAGGATATTTCCAAAGATCATAGGCACCGCATACGCCAGAATGTGCCATACGATGTTTCCCTCCGTCATCTTCCTGACGGTTTTCACTTTTCCCATAATACTCTTTTTCCCCAATGTGTCATTTTTTCTTTATGTAGGCTGCGGCAAAGATGAATGAGATTCCAAAACAGAAGGCCCCGAAGAAGAAGGGAAGCTTTGGTCCGATCTCATAGATGAAGCCGGCCAGCAGTGCACCCAGGACACCGCCCAGGTTCTTGATGGCGTTATAAAAGCCCATGACCAGGTTGCTGGTCTTCTGCTCCGCGCGGTCCGTCACCAGGGACTGGAGCACCGGAACACTGATGGAATTCACTGCCAGATAGATGACTGTCAAAACGACAAAAATCGACAGATTTCGAGTTGATACGACAGCGATCATCAAAAGAGTACCTACCAGAAGGATCTTAGCGGCAGATTTTGCCACGTCTGTCTTTTTGATGATGTACATGCAGAGGGTCATGTTGGCGATCAGGGAGATAAAGCCTATGGCCGCCTTGATGATGCCGTTGTATGCCGAGGTGAATCCAAACTGGTCTTTCACGTAATAGTTGAAGCACTGGTCATAAGCGGTGGAGGCCAGAACGGAGAACAGGACCGCGCCAAAGAGGATGGCAAAGGATATGGTCATAAACTTCTTTCCCTGCAGGAATGCGGAGAAAGGATTGGCATCCTTAAGCACTTCTCTTCCGGAAAATGCACTGCGCTCCTTCTGATCTTTGCAGAGCAGGAAATAAAAGCCCACGCCGGCCAGCATAAGACAGACAACCTGGGATCCAAAGGCTGCTCCCACGGAGATCTCTCCTAAAAGTCCGCCGATCAGATATCCAAAGGAGGCTGTAACCGTCTGCACTGTGGCGTAATAGGTCAGCATGGCGCCCTTCTCTTCCTTTGTGGACTGATTTACCAGATATGTGAGGCTGCATACGCCTACGCCGGCTACAAAGAAGCCGCTGAAGCATCTGGCAAAGAGGATGATCCACGGATCATGGGACTGCCAGAACAGGAACTGTCCCACGCCGTATCCGATGCAGCCTATGGAGATCAGCACTTTGCTGTCAAAGTAATCCGCCAGCTTGCCCCAGAACGGGGAAACCAGAAAGTTGGTGCCTGACATGCAGGCAAACATAAGTCCAAACATATAGTCAGGCAGGTGCAGTGCCTGGATCAGTGTTGGCGTAACCGGATGCACAAAGTTGGCAGCCAGGTTCTGCAGGGACAGCACTGTGAAGAAGATCAGCATTTTATAGTTTTTCATGTATTGTTTCATTGTTTACACTCCGTATAAAGATCACTGCTTATCATATTGCGATCACTGCTTACCGTTTTGCGGTCATTGCTTATCGTTTTGTGATCACTGCTTACCGTTTTGCGGTCATTGCTTATCGTTTTGTCATCACTGCTTACCGTTTTGCGGTCATTGCTTACCGTTTTGCGATCACTGTTTATCGTACTATGGTCATTGCTTACTTAGCTGCGGCAGAGTACTTTTTCGGCTGTAATCTTTCTCTGATTCTATTTCTTTTTATATTTCTGC
>JAGHUU010000246.1 GCA_018064695.1 Candidatus Blautia equi
GACCCGAAGGTCCTCAGTCCGTTCGACTTGCATGTGTTAAGCACGCCGCCAGCGTTCATCCTGAGCCAGGATCAAACTCTCTGATAAAGTTTGATTGTCAACTCAAGACAACCGTTTGGCTATCTCTCGTTTTTACTGTTTTGAAGATTTTTCTTCAAGAATTTAATGTAAAGAATTTTCGAGAATCGTATGTGTTTCACTATTCAGTTATCAAAGGTCTTTGCTGTCTGCTCTTGCCACAGCTCACTTAGAATAGCATATCATTAAGAACTTGTCAAGAACTTTTTAAGATTTTTTTAATTCTTTTTTTATTCTTTCTTCATTCTTTAGCTGCTCTCTCGCGACAGCTTTTGTATATTATCACTTCTTTTTTCATATGTCAACACCCTTTTTAAAAAAGTTTTAAAACAAAAAATCCCCTGCATCGAAGCCGATGCAGGGGATGTATTCTGTACATTTATTTAGGTGCGAACACGCTCATAAAGATACGGATCAGTACGTCTGTATCATACAGATAGCTCACAACAAGGTCCTTTGAGATAAGGTCCAGGAAGTACTTTCCAACACTGGTATTATATAGAAGCGTGATCACAAGGAGCACGATCCATACAACGATCAGTCCGGATGCAAAACCGAGGGCACCGCCCAGCAGCTTGTTGGCTCCGTGAATCAGCGGAAGCTTTGCCATCAGATCCAGCGCACCGCCAAGGAACGAGAAGGCCAGGGCAATGACGAAATACGAGATCAGGAAAGCAATTCCCTTGATCAGAAACTCTGTCAGGTACTCTATTACATACTGTTTAAAGTTGCTTACATTAAAATACTGATACATATCCTGGGTGTTATCCTTCAGGATCTTATCTTTGATGATCTTAGGCAGCGGCAGGCCGTTTACCAGGTTGTCTCTGGCATCTGACTGCAGGGAGCGGCTGTTCTGTATTGTCTTCTCCACCACATCTTCGCTGAAGCGGTGTACAGTAGTATACACTGTCTGGTTGCTTTTCAGGAAATCGGTTACATATGGATTCACCATCCATACCAGGATCAGGGATCCAAGGGAAAAGAGCAGGGATACCATGGCTTTTAAAAAGCCTTTTTTAAAGCCGGAATAGAACTTGATTCCAAGCCACAGCATAGCCGCCATACCAAGCCAGGTTATGGTCATATTCATCACTCCTTAGCTGAACTTGATTACACTGACTCCGCTGTCCAGAATCAGCAGGTATCGGTTGAGGCCGATCTTAAACAGATCCTTGATGGTTCCGTCCACGGTGCCGTTGTACTTTTCTGCGCCGTTTTCGGAGATAACACTGATCTGAGAGCTGTTAAACATAATGATATTTCCGTCACTGATCTTGATGGATCGGTATGGAATGTTGAAATCTCTTGTGAATTTCAGTTTGCCGCTGGAGGAATATACCTCCATGGTATAGAGCTTATCGGCTTCCTCGTTTTTGAAGACAAGGCCTACCATCTCGTCATCGTGGAAGGTGCTGATAATCTCTTTTTCCACGGTAAAGCTGTCGGTTTCCTTAGGGATCTGTCTTCCGGAATAGAGGGTGAAGCCGTCGTCGCGAAGGGCTACGGATTTATTTCCTTCCATATAATCCACTTCAGGAACTACAACGCCTTTGTACTTGTAGCCGCTTACGATTCGATTGTCCTCGTTCTGGCCTACATCGCCGTAGTTGTAGAAGGCCACATAACTGGTGGTATCGCTGCCATCAATGAACTGGTAGGAAACCATCATGATCACGCCGTTATCGGAGAGGGCCAGATCAAGAGGGTAGCCCGGATCATCGATTCGAGTCTGGTTCTCTGCGATCAGGCTTCCGTCGGATGCGTAGAAGTTGATCCAGGTTGCGTCTCCGCCGTCCAGGATAGCGCCTACAAGACCGTTTGCGGATACGCAGGCTTTCACTATACTATAGGAAGTAGTTACGCTTCCTGTTTTTCCGCTTTTGTTAAAGATATCGATGGTGGTTCCGTCAATATCTGCAATGACCGCGCGGTTATTTCTTACGTAGGCCACAGGGTTTTCCATTTTATAAGTACTGTTCCAGACTGTCTGCAGGCCTTTTGTCATAAGGGTGGCGCCGTCAGGGCTGTATTTCAGGATCTTTCCGTCCATCTCCACGTAGTTTGTGGATACGATGTCCTCCTGGTCGCTCTTTTTAACCACCTTATATTCATGGTAGGTTCTTCCCGAAAGAAGCAGGAGGACCAGCAGCAATGCCACTACTGCCACAGCGCATACGCCGAGCACCAGCTTCAGTGCATCTCTCTTCTTCTGTCTGGAAGCTCTTCTTCCATCGTTGGCAAGAGCCTGTTCGCGTTCCAGACGTGCTCTCTCCTGGCGCAGCCTCTGCATCTGCTGTTCTCTTTGTTTATTTGTATTATTTGCCATAGATCTTCCTTATCCTTCCCGTTTCTTTTTATTCCGAGAATATAAAACAGGAATTATAATTCTACTCGTCCTTCCAGTGCGCGCAGAAGGGTTACCTCATCGATGTATTCCAGGTCACCGCCCACAGGAACACCGCTGGCGATCCTGCTGACTTTGATTCCTGAAGGTTTGATCAGCTTGCTGATGTACATTGCTGTGGTTTCGCCCTCCAGACTGGAGTTGGTTGCAATAATGACTTCTTTGATGTCGTCCTGGGAGAGGCGCATCATCAGTTCTTTTAATTTGATATCATCCGGTCCAATGCCGAGCATAGGGGAGATGGCGCCGTGGAGCACGTGATAGAGGCCTTCAAACTTGCCTGTCTTTTCGTAGGCTGCAAGGTCTCTGGTGTTTTCCACCACCATGATCACAGATGCGTCTCTTCTTGGATTACTGCAGATGGGGCAGATGTCTCTGTCGGTCAGAGTGAAGCACTTTTTGCAGTAGCGGATGTTTTCTCTGGCTCCCGTGATGGATGAGGTGAGCTGCTGCACCTGGTCCTTTGGCATGTTCATGATGTGAAATGCCAGACGCTGGGCAGATTTTGCACCGATTCCGGGGAGATGAGAAAGCTGTTCGATCAGCTTGTTTATATGGGTACTGTAGTATTCCATCAGAATGGGAATCCTCCGCCAAGGCCGCCCATGCCGCCCATACCGCCGGCAAGTTTGGACATAACTGCCTGGCTCTCCTCCTCAACTTTGCGGAGTGCCTCGTTGGTGGCAGCTACGATAAGATCCTCAAGCATCTCGATATCGTCCGGATCTACGACTTCCTCAGCCAGTTTTACTTTTGTTACTTCTCTTCTACCGGAAATGGATACGGATACAGCGCCGCCGCCTGCGGTGGCAGTGAACTCCTTCTCCTCCAGTGCTCTCTGGTTTTCTTCCATCTGACGCTGCATTTTCTGTGCCTGTTTCATCAGATTATTCATATTTCCCGGCATACCCATGCCCGGGAATCCACCTCTTTTTGCCATGATTGTATTCCTCCTTAAATAATTGGTTTTATACTTACATAAAATTACTGTTGTGTCAATCTTTATTCCCGGTGGATGAAGTTGCGGGATCAGATTTCCTCTGAACCGCCGAGCTCTTCTTCCACTACAAAATCCATTTTCACGTTTTCCTTCATTGCCTGGTCAAAGGTGATGCTGGCGAGGTTGGTCTGCTGGTGCTCGTTGGCCACGATCAGGCGAACCTCCACTGTTTTTCCAACCACTCTGGCGATGATATCCTGCAGTTCGCTGATGGCAGCGGGATTATCCACATAGTTTCTGCCAAGGAAAGACTTAAATTCCACAAAGAGCACCGGTTCTCCGGTCTCCCCGTTGTATTTTGGGGTGGAATCCTGCAGGGCCTGTTTAAATACGGCGCTGGTCTGGTTTACGATAGCTTTCCAGTTTGCAACTACCTTCTTAAGATCCTCCGGGGCGGCCTTGGCAGGTTTCTTTTCTTCCTGTCTTACAGGCTCCTCCGCCATATCCCCATAAGATGCATCTCTCACTACCACCTGCTGCACAGGTCTTTCCTCTATTTTGCGCTCCAGCACGCGGATGCGGTCAATGAGGGAGTCCACATTGGTCTCCATGGCCGGGCGGCAGAGTTTGATGAGGGCGATCTCCACCAGCACGCGCTTCTGGGTGGCGTAGCGAATCTGGTTTGAGAGGTCAGAGAGGACACGGATATAGCGCATCATGGTGTCCACATCTGTCATCTTTGCGTCCTCCTTTAATAATAGAAGGTTCTCTGATGAGACATCTATGGCTTCATCGGGATTTTCGGATGTTTTTACAAGAAGAAGGTTTCTTATGTACCAGGTGAAATCGGCAACGAACTGGCCCAGTTCTCTTCCGCCTACGATCAGATCCTCCAGGATGCGGATGCAGGAGGTTACGTCTCCCTGCAGGACTTTTCTTAAAAGTCTGCTGAAGACCTCGGTGTCCACGGCGCCCAGAACATTCAGGATCTTGTCATAGGTCAGGGTCTGGTTCATGTAGAAGGCGATGCAGCGGTCAAGAAGGCTGAGGGCGTCTCGCATGGAGCCGTCGCCGGCTTTGGCCACGTAGCGGATGGCTCTCTCCTCCGCCTCAATGCCTTCGGCCTCCAGAAGCTCTGCCAGGCGGGCGGCTATGGTATCGATGGAGATCCTGTGGAAGTCGTAGCGCTGGCATCTGGATAAGATGGTGATAGGGATCTTGTGAACCTCGGTGGTAGCCAGGATGAACATTACGTATGCAGGCGGCTCCTCCAGGGTTTTTAAGAGTGCATTGAAGGCCGACGCGGAGAGCATGTGCACCTCGTCGATGATGTATACTTTATAATTTCCCTCGGTAGGACGGTAGCTGACTTCCTCGCGGATCTCACGGATGTTGTCTACGCCGTTGTTGGACGCAGCATCGATCTCGATGACATTCATGGCGGTTCCGGCCTGGATGGCACGGCACATTTCGCACTCGTTGCATGGGCTGCCGTTTACGGGGTTCTGACAGTTTACGGACTTGGCAAGGATCTTGGCTATGGTTGTCTTACCGGTTCCTCTGGTGCCGCAGAAAAGATAAGCATGACCCAGGCGGTTTGCTTTGATCTGGTTTGTCAGTGTGGTGACGATATGATCCTGACCTTTTACGTCGTCAAAATTATCCGGACGAAATTTTCTATACAGGGCAGTATAACTCATAAAACAGACTCCTTTTTAGTGCGGCATTTTTCGTATCACGCAAACCGCCGCAGGAAATATCCCACGGCGGTCGATATTACGTATTCTATTTAATCACATTTCCGGCGAATCTTCAAGCCTATCAGTCACCAAAGCTGATTCCGATGGCTTTCGCTGCTTTTACGGTCTGGTCTTTTGCAGATACGGTTTTCAGTTTTCCTGCTACGTCGCCAAGAGGAACGCGTTTGATCTTGTCGTCAACAAGGGCGATCATTACGCCGTATTCCTCATCCATGATAGCCTGTGCAGCACCAACACCAAGTCTGGTGGAAAGCACGCGGTCATATGCACATGGCTCGCCGCCGCGCTGGGTGTGTCCAGGTACGGTTACACGGCACTCGATGCCGGTCTCCTGGAAGATCTGATCTGCGATCTCGTAAGATACAGATGGGAATTTCTTTTTGCGTTTCTCCAGTTTTTTCTCATAATCTTTCTTGGAGAGTTTTGCGTCTTCTTTAGAGATAGCGCCTTCTGCTACAGCAAGAATGGTGAAGCCTGCGCCACGTTTTGCACGGCGCTGGATAGCTTCTACGATCTTCTTGATATCGTATGGGATCTCAGGGATCAGGATGATATCTGCACCGCCGGCGATACCTGCATGCAGAGGAAGGGAACCTACTTTATGTCCCATAATTTCTACGATGAATACACGGCTGTGGGATGCAGCTGTGGTGTGGATGCAGTCGATTGCTTTTGTAGCTACTTCCATTGCGCTGTGGAAACCGAAGGTCATGTCGGTACCGAAGATATCATTGTCAATGGTCTTTGGCAGATGGATGATGTTCAGGCCTTCCTCGCGGAGAAGGTTTGCGGTTTTCTGGGTTCCGTTTCCACCAAGGATAACCAGACAGTCAAGGCAGAGTTTATAATAAGTAGATTTCATAGCTGCTACTTTATCAAGGCCTTTTTCATCCGGAACGCGCATCAGTTTGAATGGCTGGCGGGAGGTACCGATAATGGTGCCGCCGCGGGTAAGGATACCTGCAAAGTCATGTGCGGTCAGCATGCGGTAGTGGCCGTAGATGAGACCTCTGTATCCATCTTCAAAGCCGTATACTTCCATCTGATCCAGCTTGTTTGCAAGACCTTTTACTACACCTCGCATGGTTGCGTTCAGGGCCTGGCAGTCGCCGCCGCTGGTTAAGAGTCCGATTCGTTTCATCATGGTTCTAATCCTCCTGAAGGGTATGGTATAATTGTCTACTATTATAATCCTATTACTTTTTGTTCACAATGTATATTCAGCGCAGTTTTCTTTATATTTTTCGTGAATATGTCACAATAAACGCTCTGGCTTATTTCATTGACAAAACAGCTAAAACCCAGTATACTATTTTGTGCGCAGCCGGGGAGATAGCGGTGCCCTGTACCTGCAATCCGCTACAGCAGGGGTGATGCCAATCCGAGGCATGCTTCTTGTGGAGCTGCCCTTTATAAGTGGCGTTGACGTCTGGGTCTTAAGCAACAGGAATCTATGAACCGTGTCAGGACAGGAATGTAGCAGCACTAAGTGGAAGCTCTTGTGTGCCTTAAGGGTGCCTGGGCCGAGTTAACTGTAGAGGTAACGTCTGTGAGGGTATGTCGACGTGCGGCGCGCGTAAAAAGAAAATATGCCGGTCTCTTTTTGGGGAGACCGGCTTTTTTTGTTGTTCGGGTATGGGGAAGTTATTCGCAGTCGGATTTTTTTATGATGTGCGGGAAGCTGTTCTGCTCCTCTTCCAGGGCTTTTTTCTTCTGCTTCTCCTGCTTTTTGATCTCACGCAGTTCTCTGAAGAATGCGGAGAGCATTTCGGAGCATTCTTCCTCCAGAACGCCCTGACGGATCTTCACCTGATGGTTGAAGCCTTCTACCTCCAGAAGGTTCAGCACCGAGCCTGCGCAGCCGGCCTTTGGATTCATGCAGGCGATCACCACCTCATCCAGTCTGGACTGGACAAGGGCACCGGCACACATCTGGCATGGCTCCAGGGTCACGTACATGGTGCAGCCCTCCAGACGCCAGTCTCCCAGGATTCTGCTGGCTTTTTTGATGGCATTTAACTCTGCGTGGGAGAGGGTGTTTTTGTCGGTGTTTCTTCTATTATAACCGCGGGCGATGATCTTGCCCTCATGGACGATCACACATCCAATGGGGACTTCCATCAGTGCACGGGCTTTTTTTGCCTGGCGGATGGCTTCTTTCATAAAGCGTTCGTCTTCTGTCAGTTTCTTTGGCATGGGATGCTCCTTCTTCTCATTGGTTCGGCTTGTAACCTGTCTTCCTATTATAAGGAATGAGAGTTGCAAAATCAATGCGGGTAAACTAGAATGTTAGTAGCAAATTAGAACGGAGAATCGCGATGAAGATCTGTGGATTAAATAAAACCACCCTGCTGGACTATCCCGGCAAGGTGGCTGCAACCATATTTTTAGGCGGATGTAATTTCCGCTGTCCTTTCTGCCAGAACGGCGCTCTGGTGCTGCATCCGGCCACCGAACCTGAGATCACTCAGGAGTATACTTTTTCTTTTCTGCAAAAGCGCCGCGGAATTCTGGACGGGGTATGTGTGACCGGCGGTGAGCCTACTCTGGCACCTGACCTGGCGGATTTTCTGCGTGAGATCAAGGAGATGGGATATCTCGTTAAGCTGGACACCAATGGTTCCAGACCTGATGTAATTAAGGATCTGGCTTCCCAGGGACTCCTGGATATGGTTGCCATGGATATTAAATCCTGTCCATCTGCATACGGTACACTCACAGGGCTTGACAGCCCTGATATGAATGCCATTCAGGAATCCGTGGATTTCCTGCTGCATGGCAGTCTGGACTACGAGTTCCGCACCACTGTTATGAAAGAGCTGCATCACAAAGAGGATTTTGCTGCTATCGGACAGTGGATAGCCGGAGCAAAAGCATATTATCTCCAGGCCTACCGCGAGTCCCCTGATGTGATCCAGCCCGGCTTTTCCAGCTGCACTCTGGAAGAGCTGCAGGAATTCAGAGATATTTTACTTAAGACCATCCCTGTAGTAGAAATCCGCGGAATCGACTGACCCGGTACTTCATTTTCAGTTGACAAACCGTCAAAAAGAGATTATAATACACTTTGCAATTGACGAAGTGTGGCTCAGTTTGGTAGAGCGCTGCGTTCGGGACGCAGAGGTCGTGGGTTCGAATCCCGTCACTTCGACTCCTTGGCAGGGGCACCGGAAAACCTTATGGAATGAGGCTTTCCGGTTCTTTTTTTATTTTCAAGCAGATACTGTTCTCTACGGATTTTCACCCGTATCTAACATTTTATCTAACATTTGGTACATTTTTTGAGTATTAATGAAATACGCATGAGTATGTATATCTCATGTTATGTGTTATTCAATTTTATTTTTTATCTTTTGTACGAATCAGAGAATCCCCAATTACTGGTTCGCGCTGGCCGTGGTTATCCTGGCATCGGTTCTTCTGAGCAGGTTTAAGAATACGGCATGGCTGTTTGAGGAAAACTTTTTCATGAACAGAAGTGTGGAGCAGGCAATCGTGAATAATCCGGATAGTGTTGCGAATCAGTCCTGGAATGATGTAGGATTGAAAGCCTGCAGAAATTTTGCTCTCAGGAGCAATCACCAGTTTACGGACAAGATCCTGAATGGAGTTTTTCGTCCATATTACATCATCGGATTCTGCGAAGGATGGCAGAAGGTGGAACGGGGATATGTGCAGATCTCAGAAGCACAGGAACAGATCCGGACGGAGAAGGAGCGGTACCGACAGCTGCAGTCGGAATTTGAGCAGGTTCGGAAAAGGAATCAGTTTCTAGAGAAGGAACGGGAATGTTATGCGGAGAATCTTTCTACCGCACAGACGCGGCGGTTCTTTGCTGAGAAGAGGGAGAAGGAAATCAAGGCCGAGAATGAAATGCTTCGGAAGACGAATGATGAGTTGATTCAGGCTATGCTGCAGTCTCATGAGGAGCCGGTGGAGCAGGTGATTGGTCTGGAAGCTAAGAAACAGCAGGATGCCGAACAGAGAGCAAGTAATCTCCTGCTCTCTGGTAAGTCCATCCGCGAGGTCTCCAGAATCACGGGGATCAGTTTTTATTATGTCAACAAACTCCGTGCTGAGCTGATTGCCAGCGGAGAGGAAGTTGGAAAGATTACGATGCTGCCATCAAAAATGGCAGAAGGGTAATCAAAAGCTCAGGGAGAAACTCCCTGAGCTTTTACTTTACAGGTCGCAATCAGTAGCTTCTGCATCTGTAGTAAGTGAGATTACTTCATTCCAAAAAACTTCACTATAAAATTCTAGCAGAAACATAGGAAGGGCATTCAATACAACAATTACACCATTCTTCTCTAAAAACAAAGTCCTTTGGGTTCCATAGATGTTACTTTGCGTTAATTTCTCAATAAATGTTTTATACTCTGTGATGGAACGCTGTAAAACCATGATAGAGGCTTGATTGATACTCGCCTTACACGCTCTTGTCCACATTTCTCTGGTTATTGATGGATAGTGTTTAAAATCACTATCAGGATTAGCAATAGCCTTATAGTCGGGACTTTGTTCTACAGGAATATAAAATGTTTTATAGGCACACTCTGCACAGGAAACATCTCGTATGGATTCTATCATTGGATATGATATGTATAGCTTGCCATTTTCCGTCTCAT
>JAGHUU010000303.1 GCA_018064695.1 Candidatus Blautia equi
GAGCCTGTACAGCCGGAGATTCCGGAAAAGAAATATATCGCTATTGAGGGATAACTCCCTTTCCTTTTTACCTCTTTTTTTCTCCTTCCTTTTTTAAAACGGAGACCGCAGACCTCAGAGACCTGAGACCTGCGGTCTCTTTTTCTTTTGCAACCGGATAGATTTTTTGCTATACTTGAAAAGATTTTTGTCAGAGCTATAGAAATATGTTGGAATTACCGTATGCTGACAGCCATGAGCAGCTGTCGGTCTCTGAGGACTACTATGGAAAATTATTATTATAACCGGCTGGATAAAGCCGGACAGGCTGCCTATCATGCCATGAAGACGGGGCTTACCAGTCTGGCACCATCCTTTTATGTGCCGCTGCTGGATGGAAAGACCCTTGCCGACATTTATTTTATGATCCGCCTGGATCATCCGGAATTATTTTATTCTGTGAAGTACAGCTACCGTTATTATCAGAATTCTGAGAATGCGGAGATGATCCCGGAATATTTATTTGAGAAGAAAAAGATCCTGGAAAACCAGAAGGCGCTGCAGTCCCGCGTGGAGAAGCTGGCCCGCCCGGCCATGAAGCTCTCTGAGATGGAGAAGCTTTTATATATCCACGATTTCATCTGTCAGAACGTGCATTATGATAAGCTGAAAAAGGCGTATTCCCATGAGATCATAGGCTCTCTCGGTCAGGGAGTGGCCGTGTGCGAGGGAATTGCAAAAGGGGTGAAGATCCTCTGCGACGCCCTGAATCTCTGGTGCGTGATCGGCATCTCCGAGGCCAATCCGGATAAGAATATCAAATACCGCCATGCCTGGAATATTGTGAGGGTGAACGGAAAGTATTATCATCTGGATGCCACCTTTGATAACTCGGTGGGAAAGAAAGAGGAGATCCGCTACGATTATTTCCTGCTCTCCGACAAGCAGATATTCAGGGATCATGAGCCGCTGATCTGGAAGCTGCCTTCCTGTGAGGACGGGGATCATTTTTATTATAAAGAGAAGAAGCTCTCCTTCACAAAGATGGAGGACGTACAGAAGCGTGCCGCGCAGGCGGTGAAAAAGGGAAAGACCCTGATCTTCCACTGGAGAGGCGGCTACCTCACAAGGGAAGTCCTTCTGGATATGCTGAAGATCTTCGAGGAGGAAGCGGCAAAGAAGAGCAAACATTCCCTGATATCCGTAAACTGGCCCCAGGCCGTGATCCAGGTCCGCTTTGAGGAAGAACTCCCTGAGGAGCAGATGATTCTGCAGGAGGCAAACGAAGGCGAACAGTACAGAGAAGAGGAAAATGCCTGATAAAGGTGGACGTTGAAGCGCTTTGGGTTTTAAAAAATTGTGTTCATACGTTTACATTTTGCACTGATTTTAGTATACTACTAGAGAAATATGCGTAAAATTCTTTTAGGAGAAAAAAGGAGAATATTACTATGAAATGGACTAATTTTGATTTATTAGATTCTTACAAAAAACTTGAGGCTGTTGCTCCGGTTTGCGTAAAAGAAGTTATGGCCGGAGAGAACGGTGCAAAACGTGTGGCTGAGTACCAGGTACCAATGTCCAACGGTATGGTTTACAGCTATGCAGCAAAAGCAGTAGATGCAGACGTGCTTGCAGCACTTCAGGCACTTGCTGACGAGGCAGAGCTCACCGAGAAATATGCAGCTCTTTATAACGGCGAAGTGATCAACACCGGTGAGAAGAGACTGGTTCTTCATCAGCTCACCAGAAGCCAGCTTGGCGAGGATGTTATTGCGGACGGCGAGAACAAGAGAGAATTCTATGTAGCTCAGCAGAAGAGAGCAGCAGAGTTCGCTAAGAAGGTTCACGCAGGCGAGATCGTAAACGAGGCAGGCGAGAAATTCACCACAGCTGTACAGATCGGTATCGGCGGAAGCGACCTTGGTCCTCGCGCTCTTTACCTTGCACTTGAGAGCTGGGCAAAGGCTAACAACACCCTGAAAATGGAAGCTAAGTTCATCAGCAACGTAGACCCTGATGATGCATCCGCAGTTCTTGCTTCCATCGACCTTGCTCACTCTGTATTCGTACTGGTTTCCAAATCCGGAACCACTCTTGAGACTCTTACCAACGAGTCCTTCGTAAAAGATGCCCTTAAGAACGCAGGCCTCAACCCTGCAAAACATATGGTAGCAGTTACCAGCGCTACTTCCCCACTGGCAGGAAACCCTGATTATCTGGATGCATTCTTTATGGATGATTACATTGGCGGAAGATATTCCTCTTCTTCCTGTGTAGGCGGTGCTATTCTTTCTCTGGCATTTGGACCTGAGGTATTTGACCGCATCCTGGCAGGCGGCGCAGCTGAGGACGCTCTGGCTAAGAATACCGATATTACTAAGAACCCAGCTCTTATGGACGCTCTGATCGGTGTTTATGAGAGAAACTTCCTTGGCATGGGAACCACCGCAGTTCTTCCATATTCCCAGGCTCTTTCCCGTTTCCCTGCACATCTGCAGCAGCTGGATATGGAGTCCAATGGTAAGACTGTTAACCGTTTTGGTGAGCCAATCAACTACAAGACCGGCCCTGTAATCTTTGGTGAGCCAGGTACCAACGGACAGCACTCCTTCTACCAGCTCCTTCATCAGGGAACCGATATCATTCCGCTTCAGTTCGTAGGATTCAAGAACAACCAGATGAACAACGATGTAGTGATCCAGGACAGCACCAGCCAGCAGAAGCTCTGCGCTAACGTTGCTGCTCAGATCATGGCATTTGCATGTGGTAAAGATGACGAGAACAAGAACAAATACTTTGAGGGCAACAGACCTTCCAGCATCATCGTTGGAGATCAGCTGACTCCAGAGACTCTTGGTGCACTCCTTGCTCACTTTGAGAACAAGGTTATGTTCCAGGGCTTCGCATGGAACATCAACAGCTTCGACCAGGAGGGCGTACAGCTTGGTAAGGTTCTTGCAAAGAAAGTTCTTGCAAAAGA
>JAGHUU010000311.1 GCA_018064695.1 Candidatus Blautia equi
TAAAACCACTCACCACCGCATCTCAATCAGAAAGATTTTCCCCGCCCATCCGCCCCTTAGCAAGCGTTGTGCCAGCGAAATGTATCTCTGCCCTTAGCCATACATCAGTCAGAAGGAATTCAGGAAGGCACATATATATTCCTGTAGAAGACATCCGCAGTGTCGGTACTTAGAGGGTGGGTGCCTCGAAGAGGTGCCCAGCCTCTTACCCGCAGGGCGAGCGCAGCTCGGTACCGCTACATCGAGGACTAAGCGCGAGCGGTCGCCGGAAGGAATATATATGCGGCTTTCGTTCGGAGCTATTATTTATAGTAAAAATCCTACTATACAAGAAAAAATGAAAGAAAATTTTTGTCTATTATTACAAAAGGGCTACCAATTCGATTGGTTTTGTAGTACAATTTAAACATCAGTTTTTAAAAGAAACGGGAGGAAATAAAATGGGTAAAGAAATGATAGCAATGCTTCTTGCCGGTGGACAGGGATCTCGTCTGTATGCACTGACTGCAAAGCTTGCAAAACCAGCAGTTCCATTTGGTGGAAAATATCGTATTATCGATTTCCCACTTTCGAACTGTGTAAACTCTGGCATTGATACCGTAGGTGTTTTAACCCAGTATCAGCCACTTGTACTGAACGAATACATCGGAAACGGTCAGCCATGGGATCTTGACAGACTTCACGGCGGCGTTCACGTACTTCCACCATACCAGCAGGCAAAAGGCTCCGACTGGTACAAAGGAACCGCTAACGCAATCTACCAGAACATCTCTTTCATCGAGCGTTACGATCCGGAGTACGTAATCATCCTTTCCGGTGACCAGATCTGCAAACAGGATTACAACGACTTCTTACAGTTCCACAAATCCAAAGGTGCAGACTTCTCTGTAGCAGTTATGGAAGTTCCGTGGGATGAGGCTTCCCGCTTCGGACTTATGGTAGCTGACGAGAACGATAAAATCACAGAATTCCAGGAGAAACCAAAGAATCCTAAGTCCAACCTGGCATCCATGGGTATCTATATCTTCAACTGGCCAATCCTGAAAAAGTACCTGGAAGAGGATGAGGACGATCCAAACTCCGAGAACGACTTTGGTGGAAACATCATTCCTAACCTTCTTCGTGATGGCAGAAACATGTACGCATACCACTTCAGCGGATACTGGAAAGATGTAGGAACCATCTCCTCCCTGTGGGAGGCTAACATGGAAGTACTTGACCCAGAACATTCCGGCATCGACCTCTTTGAGGAAGGCTGGAAAGTATACAGCCGAAACAGCGGTATGACCGGTCACAAGATTGGAAATAACGCAGTAGTAGAGAACTCTATGATCACCGATGGTTGTCGTGTAGACGGTACCGTTAAACATTCTATCCTTTTCGCAGGCGTTAAGGTAGAAGAGGGTGCTGTTGTAGAAGACGCAGTAGTTATGGGCAACACCGTGATCAAAAAGGGTGCAGTTTGTAAACATTGTATCATTGCTGAGAACGTTACAATTGAAGAGGGCGCAGTAGTAGGATCCATGCCTGAGGGTGAGTCCAAAGATGTTGCTACCGTAGGTGCCGGCGTAACTGTTGGAGCAAAGGCTACCGTAGGCAGCAGAGCAATGGTAAGCACTAATGTAAAGGATGGTGAAGCAGTATGTTAACTTCTAATAACAAAGCTCTTGGAATTATCTTCCCTAACAGCTATGATACATTTATTCCGGAACTTGTTGCAGAGCGCGCAATGGCTTCTATTCCTTTTGCAAGCCGTTATCGTATGATCGACTTTGTTCTGTCCAACATGGTAAACTGTGGTATTGATAACATCTCCGTTATCGTTCGCCAGAACTACCACTCCCTTATGGATCACCTCGGCGCAGGCCGTGAGTGGGACCTTACCAGAAAAAATGGTGGTCTGACCATCTTCCCTCCATACTCTGAGAGAGGAATCGGATCCTACCAGGGTCGTGTAGATGCTCTTGCAAGCATCCTGAACTTCCTGAAAGATCAGAAAGAAAAATACATAATCTTGACTGATGCCAACATCGCAAGCAAATTTGATTATGAGAAAATGATCAAGGCTCACAAAAAAAGCGGCGCAGACGTCACCATCGCATACAACGAGGGCGAGATCGCTGATCGTATTAAAAAAGCCTCTAATCCTAAAAAAGAGCAGTACTATTGCTTCAAGGTGGAAGGCGAGAGAATCGTTGATATCGAGATCAACTCCAAAGATGATGGTGTTAAGAACATTTCCATGAACACCTACGTTATGGAGAGAGAAAAACTGATCGAGATGATCACCGATGCAAATGAGCGCGGCGGACATCGTCTTGAGAGAGACATCCTGATCCCACAGATCAAAACTCTTCAGATCAACGGATACAAATATGACGGATATGTAGCTCGTATCACTGATATGCTCACCTACTTCAACGAGAACATGAAACTCCTTGAGGATGACAACCTGGATGCACTGTTTGATGGCAACACCATCTACACCAAGATCCGTGACGATAACCCAACCAGATACATTGCAGGCGCTTCCGCTAAGAAGTCAATGGTAGCCGACGGTTGTGTGATCGAAGGAACTATAGAGAACTGTGTTCTCTTCCGTGGTGTTAAGGTTGGCAAGGGCGCAGTTGTTAAGAACTGTATCCTTATGCAGGACACCGTAGTTGAGGAAGGCGCTCAGATCGAGAACCTCATCACCGACAAACGTGTCACCATCGGCGCAGGCAAGTCCATGAAGGGCGAGACCACCTATCCTTACTACATCGCTAAAGGACAGACCGTTTAATTATCAGATAAAATACCGGAGGCCTCAGTTTTACTGAGGCCTCTTTTTTGCGCACATTATTTCACCCGCCCCGGAATCACTTTCTCCAGTCACCTGATCGGCAGGTGATTAGGTGGCGTATAGTCAATCAGCATGTGATTGCCTATACGAGTGAACTGTAACAATGTAACCTCTTTACATTTTTTTATATGGAAACAGGTAGAGTTGTTCAATGGAATATGGTAAAATAGAACCTGGTAGCCTGATAAGGCTATTGAATCGTAAGCAGAAACACTTAATAATACTTTGATGGAGGATCCCGCAAATACACGGTTTTTTCATCAGAGAGAAAGAGGAAAGCGTGTCAGAAAAAAACAAATTAACAAAACTGGAAAAAGCATGGGTTCTCTATGATGTTGGAAACTCGGCATTTACCATGCTTGCCTGTTCCCTGATCCCAATCTGGTTTAAAGCGCTGGCAATCGGAACCGGCCCAGGTCAGATCACTTCCGACCAGGCCACTGCCTACTGGGCACTGGCAATGTCAGTTGTAACGGTGATCGTAGCCATCATGGGTCCTATCTTCGGAGCCTTCACAGATATCAAGGACCGCAAGAAGGTATTCTTCTCCATTGCCCTTGGCGTTGGTGTTATCGGCTGTTTCTTTGGCGGAATCATCACAAGCTGGCTGGTATTTATGATCGTACTTGTGATCACCAAGGTTGCATACAGCTCTTCCCAGGTATTCTACGATTCCATGCTCAATGATGTCACCACAGAGGAGCGCATGGATGAGGTTTCTTCTTATGGTTATGCATGGGGATACATCGGATCCTGTATTCCATTTGCCATCGCTCTTGGCGCTTACGTGTTAGGACCGGATATGCTTGGTAAGATCTCCGATTCCTTATCCAGAAATATCGGTTTTGGCGTGACAGCCATCTGGTGGTTTGTGGTTACCATTCCACTCTTAAAAGAGTATAAACAGATCCATTATGCCGATACCAAACCGGGTGCCATCGGTGCGGTATTCAAACAGATTGGCGGCACAGTAGTAAGAATTGCAAAAAAAGAGAAGAAGATCCTCTTCTTCCTGATTGCCTTCTTCCTTTATATTGACGGCGTTGGAACCATCATCGATAACTGTATCAACATCGGTACAGACCTGGGACTGAACACAGTAGGTCAGGTCGTTACACTGCTCCTGACTCAGGTGGTTGCCTTCGCCTTCTCCCTGCTGTTTGCAAAGCTCAGCAGAAATTACTCCACCGTACAGCTCATTAAGGTTTGTATTATTGGTTACTTCTTCGTATGCTTATATGCCCTGACATTAAAATCCCTGATCGGATTTGGTATCCTGGCATTCGGCGTTGGAATGTTCCAGGGCTCCATCCAGTCCCTTTCCAGAAGCTACTATTCCAAGATCATCCCACCGGAAAACGCCGGAGAGTACTTTGGTCTTTACGATATCTTCTGCAAAGGCGCATCCTTCCTTGGATCCTTCGTACTCGCAGCAGTTAAGCTTGCAGGCGCAACCATCAATATTGCAGTTGCATCTCTGGCAATCTTCTTTGTATTTGGATACATCTTTATGTCCATGGCGGACAAAGTAAAAAATGCATAATAAAAAACAGCGGCGCAGCCGCTGTTTTTTATTATGTTAAAATTATTGATCGATCTCGGTTACGTCGATTTCGCCGTCGAAGACGGTGGTGGCCGGGCCGGTCATGTAGACCAGGTTGGCTGTTCTGTCCCAGAAGATGGAGAGGTCACCGCCAAGGAGCTTTACAGTTACAGGGGCGTCGCCGTCTACTTTATTATTCAGGATGGAAGCTACGGTGACAGCGCAGGCGCCTGTGCCGCAGGCCATGGTCTCACCGGAGCCGCGTTCCCATACGCGCATCTGCAGGGTGTGACGGTCGATGACCTTAACAAACTCTGTATTTATACGGTTTGGGAAGAATGGGTGGAATTCAAAGTCAGGTCCGATCTTTGGAAGATCAAGATCTGCCACCTCATCCACATAGGTGATGCAGTGTGGATTTCCCATGGAAACAGCGGTGATCTCGTAAGTTTTGCCGTTTACTTCAAGAGGCTGGGCGATGACAGTTTCTGCATCAGCAGTAGTTGGGATCTCCAGGCCCTTAAGGATAGGAGCACCCATGTTTACTTTCACCATGGAGACCTTGCCGTTTTCAACGGTCAGGTCCAGATATTTGATGCCGCTTTTGGTGGCTACGCTGATGGAGGTCTTATCCACCAGGCCGTAATCGTAAGAATATTTGGCTACGCAGCGGATGCCGTTGCCGCACATGGCACCCTGGGAGCCGTCCAGGTTGTACATGTCCATCTCCACATCAGCAATACTGGATGGCTTGATGAGGATGAGACCGTCGGAGCCGATGCCGAAGTGTCTGTCGCTGACATATTTGGCAACCTCGCATGGGTTGTTTACGGTCTCTTTAAAGCAGTTTACATAGACATAGTCGTTGCCGATGCCGTGCATTTTTGTAAATTTCATAGTGTTAGTCCTCGTTTTTCTGATTCTTTTTCATTTCCTTATAGCAGTATTTGATGATGGCCTTTCTGGTGATGATGCCTATGAAGGAACCGGAATCATCCACTACCGGGACAAAATTCTGGTTGATGGCGCAGTCAAGGAGACTTTCCATGCTGGCGCTGGCCTTTACTGCCTTGTAGGATGCTCTGCGGGGAATGGCGAGGATGGATACGTCCTCCATCTCCCGGAGGTCGGAGATCTGCATGCGCTTGATGCCCCATAAAAGGTCGCCCTCGGAAATGGTGCCGGCATAGCGGCCGTCTTTCGTAAGAAGTGGGATGCAGGAGAATTTGCGGTGCTCCATCTTCTCAAGGGTCTGGCGCAGGGTCTCGTCCTCGTAAATGTACGCTACTTCACTTTTTGGTGTAAGAAAAAACAGTATATTCAATATGGTCACCTCATAAAAAATGCCCCCGTGCAGGAGTCCTCCCACACGGAAGCATTGCATAATTTTATGATAGTTGACCGTCTGTTTCCTGTCAATAAAAGAAATCTTAAATTTTAAGAAACAAAAACGTTGTACCGATTAAAGGAGCTGAAGTCCTTTTTCGGCAGCTGCTTTCTGAGTTTCCTCAGGCCAGATGGATACGTGTACCTCACCGATATGTGCTTTACGAAGGAAGAACATACAGATACGGGACTGTCCGATACCACCGCCGATGGTATATGGAAGCTCTTTGTTTAAGATGGCCTGCTGGAATGGAAGCGCACGTCTGTCATCGCAGTTTGCGATGGTGAGCTGTTTGTCCAGGCTGTCCTCGTCAACACGGATACCCATGGAGGAAAGCTCTAATGCGATGTCCAGAACAGGGTAGTAGATGAGGATATCTCCGTTCAGTTCCCAGTCATCGTAGTCCGGTGCACGGCCGTCGTGGCGCTCGCCGTTGGTCAGGGTCTTGCCGATCTTCATAAGGAAGACAGCACCTTTTTCCTTAACGATCTTGTACTCGCGCTCCTTTGGAGAGAGGTCTGGGTACATGTCAAGCAGCTCCTGGCTGGTCATGAAGAAGATCTCTTTTGGAAGAAACTCCTCAATGTAGTCATACTGAACTGCCATATATTTTTCAGTTTTGCGAAGTGCGCTGTAGATTGCCTTTACGGTCTCCTGAAGAGTTTCAACGCAGCGCTCCTCTTTGGTAATGATCTTTTCCCAGTCCCACTGATCTACGTATACGGAGTGGATGTTGTCCACGTCCTCATCACGGCGGATCGCTACCATGTCTGTATACAGACCTTCGCCATGGGCAAAGCCGTATTTTTTCAGAGCATAGCGTTTCCACTTAGCCAGAGAGTGTACGATTTCAGCGTTTTCTTCTTCGCCTTTAATATCAAAGCTTACAGGACGCTCCACACCGTTCAGGTTATCGTTCAGACCGGAACTTGGGCTGACAAAGATAGGTGCGGAAACGCGGAGCAGGTTTAGCTTCTGAGCCAGTGTCTGCTGGAAAAAGTCTTTCACAGTTTTAATAGCCACCTGGGTATCATGCAGGTTCAGTGCAGATTCATACCCGGCAGGGATCTTGATCTGTTCCATGGAAAGCCCTCCTTTTCTAATAAAAATACGAGGCATATTATAACAGGTAATTTTATGCTTTGCAATGCTAAAGTGAGAAAAGGCAAAAACATTATTCTTTTCATTTATTTGTTATTAGAGTATAATTATTCTAGATTATTATGTTCACAGGGAGAAGAAGATGAAGGACAAAAAATACTACTATTCTTTCGATTCTATAAAGGGCATCAGCATTTTTATTGTATGCATCTGCGGCCATTTCTGGCAGTTTACCCCGGCTGAGTACTGGGCTTCCGGCAAATATGTGTGGGCAGTAAACATGACAAATGCCGTCACCCATTTTGCATTCCAGACCTATCCTGTCATGGAGCTGCTGTTTATGATCAGCGGTTTTCAGATGTTTGCTTCCTATAATAAAATTGCAGACGGTGAGGAGCCGTTTGGACAGTACCTCTGGAGAAAAGTCCAGAGAATCTTCCCGCTGACTATTCTTGGCACATTGCTGATCGCAGTGGGGGGCCTGATCTACGAGGGCATTACCGGAGAACTCTGGTATGATGTCTCTGTCACAGGCACCTATCTGGTGGAAAACCTGCTTAATATCCAGTCATGGGTCAATGTAAAGCATACCCTGAACGGACCACTCTGGTACATCAGTGTCTATTTCTTCTGTCTGCTGTTATTCTATTTCTTATGCAGAATCGGAAAGAAGACCGGGCTGGATCTCTGGGTCATGCTGATTCCTGTTCTTCTGGGTCTCTACTATTCCAACCGCAATATGGAAGTCCTGCTTATGAACAATGACATGGCAAGAGGATACCTTGGGTTCTTCTTTGGTGTTCTGATCGCCGGATTATCTGAGAAGATCAAAGGAAAAGCAGTTCGGAAGCTGAATGTGATCTCTGCAGTTATGATCATTCTCTGGTTCATCATGCGCTATCCGTTAAAAGAGCATCTTTACGGATCCCTGCAGGATCAGGTAGTGGTAAGTATGCTCTTCCTGTTCACACCGGTTCTTCTGGTGCTTGCAAACAATGAGAGACTGGACCGCATTGTGGGAAACAAATGGCTGGCATATATCGGCAAAATTTCTTTCAGTATGTATGTCCTTAACATTCCGTTCTGTATGTGGATCCTGATCATTGATAAGGCATTCAAATGGAACCTGCCGTATCAGATGGATTATATGTTCTGGATCACCTCCGTGATCCAGGTTTATCTGGCTACACTTGTGTATCGATTTTTTGAAAAACCGGTCTATAAGAAATTAAAGACCATTGGAAAATAATAGAAATGAGAATGGGAGATACCGGCATGCAGTTATTATCTGTAGTCCTTCCGGCTTACAATGAAGAAGATAATATAGAGAGAACCTGTAAAGTACTCCATGAGATCCTTGGCGGAGCGGGTATTCCGTACGAGCTTGTGATGGTGGACGACGGATCCCGGGACCGCACCTGGGAGATGATTCTTAAGGTTTCGGAGACAGACAGCCATGTTTACGGCGTGCATTTTTCCAGGAATTTTGGAAAAGAGGCCGCAGTTTACGCTGGTCTTGCCAAAGCTACGGGAGATGTGATCGCTGTCATGGACTGCGACCTGCAGCATCCGCCGGAAACTCTGGTGGAGATGTACCGCCTCTATCAGGAGGGCTATGAAGTGATAGAGGGCGTCAAGAGTGACCGCGGCAGCGAGAGCGCGATCCACAGAAAAATGGCCACCATTTTCTATGATTTTATGACAAAAGCCACCGGCGTGGACATGCAGAACGCGTCGGATTTTAAGATGATGAGCAGAAAAGCTGTGAACGCAGTGCTTTCTCTTCCTGAGAGAAACATGTTTTTCCGTGCCACATCCTCATGGGTGGGCTATAAGACCACCAGCGTGAGCTTTGAAGTGCAGGAGCGCCAGGCGGGAGAGTCCAAGTGGAGCACAGCATCTCTTGTGAAATATGCATTTAACAATATCGTATCCTTCACCACCGCGCCGATGCAGTTTGTAACCATTGGCGGTATGGTATGTTTCCTGTTCAGTGTGATCCTGACCATCTATTCCCTGGTCATGAAATTTACCGGAAATGCCGTGGATGGATATACCACCCTTATCATTGTACTTCTTTTTATAGGAAGTATGGTGATGGTGAGTCTTGGCATTATAGGCTATTACATATCCAAGATCTACGAGGAAGTGCAGCATCGCCCGCGCTACATCATTTCCAGCACCGTTCGCGGAGAACGCGGAATCACAGACGAGCTGAACGGGTCTGAAAACAGCGATAAAGAGTAGAAATCACAGGATTTCCTGCGTTACGGGGAGACCCCGAAAATGTGCTAAAATATTGTACATCATATGAAAATATGCTATGATTTACATACTATTATGTTCCGGATAAGATCGGAAAATTATGAAATCCGGAATGATCCTGAGAACGGAGGAAAGAGATATGGACAGTTTATACATTGTAATGCCGGCCTATAACGAGGAGGCAAATATTCGTGACGTAGTGGAAGCATGGTACCCTGTTCTGGAGGGAAAAGCTCCTGAATCCCGTCTTGTCATTGCAGACAGCGGAAGCGTAGATGCCACCCACGCAATTCTGGAGGAAATGCAGAAGGATCACCCACAGCTGGAGATCCTGCCTGATACCTTAAAACAGCATGGACCAAAGGTCATCGCGCTTTATGATTACGCTATTAAGAGCGGCGCTGACTATGTATTCCAGACAGACTCCGACGGTCAGACAGACCCTGCCGAGTTTGCAGCATTCTGGAGAGGCAGACAGAAATATGATGCCATCCTGGGTTACAGAAAAGTCCGCGGAGACGGTCAGGACCGTGCTTTTGTAGAGCATGTGGTATGTTTCCTGCTTCGCCTGTACTTTGGTGTTAAGGTTCCGGATGCCAACGCACCGTTCCGTCTCATGAAATGCGATGTAGTGAAGAAATACCTGTACAAACTGAAAGAGGACTACAATCTTCCTAATATTATGATGACCACTTATCTGGTACATTATAAAGAGAAAGTAGCTTTCAGAACCATCACCTTTAAGCCTCGCCAGGGTGGCGTAAACTCCATCAATATTCCTAAGATCGTAAAGATCGGCTGGCAGGCTGTGAAGGATTTCTACGTACTGAAAAAAGAGATGTAATTCATAAAAATTATCTGATTCAGAGGGACCATAATGGTCTCTCTGAATTTGACGTTATTGAAACAATTGCTGCTGTGCGCGGATAGCCATGCGAATGGCAGCCAATACCTGAAAACAGGGATATGAGGGAGAATCCGTAATGTTAGGAATACTATATTTGCTTCTTTGTTTCTGCGTGGGTAATCTGATATGCAGATTATTCTGGCCGGACATGAATAAAAACAACAAAGTGCCGTCGTATTTTGTATGTATACCGGCATGGTTCCTGTCAGGCGTCCTGCCTGTAACCTGGACCGTATATCTGCTGGCCTATTTATTCAGAGGATCCCGCCAGGCCCTTCTCCCGGCGAACATCCTTACATTTATCATCTACGCAGTAATCCTCATTGAAGGAAACCTGCTTCTCAAAAAAAGAAAAAAAGCCTCTCTTGCAGCATCCCCCGCAGCCGAGACCACAACAGACCCATCCACCGAAGAAACCAACACAGCAGAAACTGCTGAAACGGAAACCGCTGCCGAGAAAGCTGTCGCAGCAGAGGAAGCAATAGCAGAGAAAACTGCAGCAGCAAGAACCACTGCCGCAAAAAGCGTAGCCGAGAAAACCGCTGCCGAGAAAACTGTTGCAGAGAGAGCAGTAACAGAGAAAACCGCTGCAGTGAACGCTATTGCAGAAGCGGTTGATGGTAATCTGCTTAAAACCGTAGCTGCAAATGAAGTGGCTGGCGATGATTGGATTGAAAACATAGCTGCTGAGGAAGCTGTTGACGGTGATCGGATTGAAGCAGTAGCTGCTGAGGAAGCTG
>JAGHUU010000159.1 GCA_018064695.1 Candidatus Blautia equi
GAAATAGATATGAAACCATCAAATATCGGCGGTCAGGCTGTCATGGAAGGAATCATGATGCGCCATAAGGACCGTTATTCCGTAGGCGTGCGCCGTCCGGACGGCGGCATTGAGCTGAAGGAGGAAGAGTACAAAAGTGTTCTCGGAAAATCCTCCATCTTAAAAAAGCCGGTTATCCGCGGTGTGGTACGCTTTGTGGACTCTCTGGTCCTTGGGATGAAATGCCTCATGTATTCCGCAGAGATCGCGGGAGATGAGGAAGAGGAGGAGCAGGTGGATCTTTCCACCCTCACCGAGGAGGAGCGCGAGAAGAGAAAGAAAAAAGAGGACAAAATGTTCCAGCTCATGCTTTACGGAACAGTAGCCATCTCTATCGTATTTTCCGTGGCACTCTTTATGCTGGCTCCTTATGTCATTGCCAGCTTCCTTAAGAAAGTAGGAGCTTCCGAGCTCATTGTCACCGTGGCAGAGTCCTTTGTAAAGCTGGCCCTGTTCATGGGATACATGCTTCTCATTTCCAGAATGAAAGACATTCAGCGCACCTTTATGTATCACGGTGCGGAGCACAAATGCATCAACTGCGTGGAGAGCGGACTTCCCCTCACCGTGGAAAATGTCATGAAAAGCTCCCGCTTCCACAGACGCTGCGGAACCAGCTTCCTGTTTCTGGTCATGCTGGTAAGTATCGTGATGCACTTTGTCTTTATCTTTGTTCCGGTATACTGGATGCGCCTTTTCGGCCGTCTGCTTATGGTGCCGGTGGTTGCCGGTGTCTCCTTTGAGATCATCCAGTGGGCAGGCCGCACCGACAACAGCTGCTCCCGCTTTATGAGCAAGCCGGGTATGATGATGCAGCACCTCACCACCAAGGAGCCTACCGAGGATATGGCAGAGGTAGCCATTGCGGCGGTGGAAGCCGTATTTGACTGGAAAGCCTATCTGAAGGAAGAGTTCGGCGTGGAATGTGATGCCGCACCTGAGGGTGAGACCAAGATCTGAACGGGAGAGGATACCGATGAAGAGCCTTAAGACTCTTTTAAACGAGAACATAAAATTCCTGGAGGATGCCGGGATTGAAGAAGCCAGGCTTGATGCCTGGCTCCTTCTGGAATATACCACAGGAAAAAACAAAGCCTGGTTTCTGGCTCACGACACAGATCCTGCAGAGCCGGAGCTGGAGGCGCGATACAGGGCGCTGATAGAAAAAAGAGCCCTGCACATCCCGCTGCAGCATCTGACCCACCAGGCATTTTTTATGGGCTATGAATTTTATGTGGATGAAAATGTGCTGATTCCAAGATGGGATACCGAGATCCTGGTGGAGGAAGCCCTAAAAGCACTGAAAGGGAAAGAAAAACCTTATATTCTGGATATGTGCACCGGCTCCGGATGCATTCTGTTAAGCCTTCTTATGGAACGTGAGGATGCCTGCGGAATGGGCGCGGACTTATCGGAAAAAGCCCTTGCCGTGGCAGAACGAAATGCCGGAAACCTGGGCCTTGCAGAGCGCGCATCTTTTTGGAAGAGCGATCTTTTCGGCGCGGAGGTTTTTCAGAAAAGGGGTGGAAATTCCGCCTTTGAGTGTGATATTCTAGTGTCGAACCCGCCCTATATCAGAAGCTCTGAGATAGAGAACCTGATGGAGGAGGTTCGCCTTCATGATCCCCTTATGGCATTGGACGGCCGTGAGGACGGATTGTACTTCTACAGAGAGATAGCCGCAAAGGCTATGACATATATAAAGACCGGAGGAATGCTTCTCTGCGAGATCGGCTACGATCAGGGTGAGGCAGTTTCTTCACTTTTTGCAGATGCAGGCTTTTCCGATGTGCAGGTGGTTAAGGACCTGGCAGGTCTGGACCGCGTGGTACTTGGAAGAAAGGACGGCATCTGATCAGGAGGACCAAATGTTTGATAAATTAGAGGATATTCTGGTTCGTTTTGAGGAGCTCTTAAACGAACTGGGGGAGCCGGGCGTCACCAGCGATCCGTCCCGTTTCCAGCGCCTTATGAAGGAGCAGAGCGATCTGCAGCCCATCGTGGATGCCTACCGTGCCTATAAGACCAATCAGGAGACCATCGAGGACAGCCTTTCCATGCTGGAGACCGAGAAGGACGAGGAGATGCGCGAAATGCTGAAGGAGGAGCTCTCCGAGGCAAAGAAAAACGTGGAGGATCTGGAGCGCCAGATCAAGATCCTGCTCCTTCCAAAAGATCCTAACGACCAGAAAAACGTAATTGTGGAGATCCGCGCAGGTGCCGGCGGCGACGAAGCTGCCCTCTTTGCTGCCGAGGTCTACCGTATGTATGTAAAATATGCAGAGTCCCTCCGCTGGAAGACCGACATGATGAGTTTAAATGAGAACGGCATCGGCGGCTTCAAAGAGGTGACCTTTATGATCCAGGGAAACGGCGCCTTCTCCCGCCTGAAATACGGGAGCGGCGTGCACCGCGTACAGCGCGTCCCTGAGACAGAGTCCGGCGGAAGGATCCATACCTCCACCTGCACCGTGGCTATTATGCCGGAGGCAGAGGAGATCGACTTCCATCTGGACCTTAACGACTGTAAATTTGATGTATTCCGTGCTTCCGGAAACGGCGGTCAGTGTGTCAATACTACAGACTCCGCAGTACGTCTGACCCACATTCCTACAGGAATCGTCATTTCCTGCCAGGATGAGAAGTCTCAGTTAAAGAATAAGGACAAGGCCCTTAAGGTGCTGAGATCCCGCCTTTATGAGATGGAGCTCGCCAAGCAGCATGACGCCGAGGCGGAGGCCAGAAGAAGCCAGATCGGTACCGGAGACCGTTCCGAGAAGATCCGCACCTACAATTTCCCGCAGGGACGTGTGACAGATCACCGCATCAAGCTCACCCTGCATCGTCTGGAAAACGTACTGGACGGTGACCTGGCGGAGATCATCGACAGCCTGATCGCAGCAGACCAGGCAGCCAAGCTCAGCACCCTCAGTGCATGAGCCTGTAAAGCGTGGATGCACACTTTACTGAAAATGCAAGAATATCTTTCAGGAGATACCAATGAGAAAAAAGACCTGGATTCTGGCAGCCGTACTGGCCGGAGCAATGCTCCTTGCAGGCTGCGGAGAAAAGAATAAAAACTTATATGAACAGGCAGGCAAGGACCTGGAGCAGGGCTACTACGAGTACGCTCTGGAGGGCTACAAGGCAGTGATCGCCGAGGGCGACCTTCTGCCGCAGGCATACAGAGGCGCAGGCGTTGCTTACCTCCGCATGGGCAAGTATGAGAATGCCGTAACCTGCTTCACCAATGCCCTTGCGCAGGATAAGGTCTCTGCGGCAGTGAGAAAAGACATTCTCTCCTACAGAGCCACCGCCTATGTGCATAATAAACAGTATAAGAAAGCCCTTGCCGACTGCCAGACCCTGGCAGAAGAGTTTGAGATGGACACCGCCGGATACTATCTGACAGGTATCGTTACCCTGGAGATGGATTCCTACGAGCAGGCCCGCACCAACTTTGACCAGGCCTACGCCGGCAATCCTACTTATGAGATGGCAATCCGTATCTATCAGGTGTATGTGGAAAAAGGCATGGAGGCCGACGGCACCAAATACCTGGAAATGGCTCTTTTAAACGAGCCGCAGACAGCAGATGAGTACTGCGACCGCGGAAAGGTCTACTATTATATGGAAGACTACGACAACGCCCGCCGAGAGCTCACCACCGCAGCCAACAATAACAATACAGAGGCGCTGCTGCTTCTTGGCATGGTTTACCTGGGCCAGAAGGACTTCTCCAACGCCAGAACCATGTACAATGAATACATTGCCAAGGTTGGAAACTCCGCTAAGGGTTACAACGGCCTTGCCCAGTGCGATATGCATGAGGGTAAATATGACGAGGCTCTTGCAAACATTGAGAAGGGCCTTGAGATCGCAACCACAGAGGAGATGCAGGATCTTTTATACAACGAGATGGTCATCTACGAGACCAGACTGGATTTTGAGACCGCCAAGGAAAAGACAGAGGCTTATCTGAACCTCTTCCCGGACGATGCATCCATGAAACGCGAACTTGCTTTCCTCCGCTCCCGCGTGCGCAAAAACACCGAGGGCAACGTGGAGGCACCTCTGGAAGCACCTGCGGAAGGTGCGACTGAGGAACCGCAGCAGTAAAAGACATTGTGAAACCGTGACTACAGGTGCCTGCCGCCTGTAGTCATTTTTGCAGATAGTGAGAGATGGGTGATCGTCACCCGGAGCCTTTTATAAAGGAGATGAGAATATGCAGCAGTTATATGAGATCGGCGAGATCGAAGAGCGCGTAGTCCTTGTGGCAGCGCAGACAGGAGAAAATGAGGATGTGTGGGAATCCCTGAACGAGCTTGAGGAGCTTGCCCGCACCGCAGGCGCAGTCACGGTGGGAAAGATCGTGCAGAACCGTGAGTCCGTACATCCCGGCACATATATAGGAAAAGGTAAGATCGAGGAAGTACGTGCCCTTATGCTGGCCACGGATGCCAACGGCATCATCTGCGATGACGAGCTCTCCCCGGCCCAGATGAACAACCTGGAGCGGGAGCTGGGCTGCAAGGTCATGGACAGAACTCTTCTGATCCTTGATATTTTTGCGGACCGCGCCATTACAAGCGAAGGTAAGATCCAGGTAGAGCTGGCACAGCTGCGCTACCGCTCCGCAAGACTGGTAGGCCTCAGAGAATCCCTGTCCCGACTGGGCGGCGGTATTGGTACCAGGGGCCCGGGAGAGAAGAAGCTGGAGACGGACAGACGACTTATCCGTGCCCGTATCACAGCACTTAAGGAAGAGCTGGAGAAGGTGGAAAAGCACCGCGAGCTCATCCGCACCGGACGGGAGAGAGAAAACCGCAAAAACGCGGCCATTGTGGGTTACACCAACGCCGGAAAATCAACGCTTTTAAATATCCTTACAGGAGCAGATGTGCTCTCTGAAAACAAATTATTCGCAACCCTGGATCCTACCACCCGCCTGCTTACCCTGGACGACGGCCAGCAGGTGCTTTTAACCGACACCGTAGGATTTATCAGAAAGCTGCCGCACCATCTGGTGGAGGCATTTAAGAGTACCCTGGAGGAGGCAAAGTTTGCCGACTATATTATCCATGTGGTGGATGCTTCCAACCCGCAGGCGGAGGTCCAGATGCAGGTGGTATATGAGACCTTAAGGGAGCTTGGGGCTGTCAATAAGAAAATTATTACAATATTTAACAAACAGGATGTTGCGGACGGAAGAATCATCAGAGATTCCCGTGCCGATTATATTATCAAGGCTTCTGCAAAGACCGGCGACGGCCTTTCCGACTTCAAAAAAGTCATGGAGCAGATCCTCTCAGAAGACTCTATTTACGTGGAAAGGCTCTTTCCGTATGCGGAAGCGGGCAAGATCCAGCCCATCCGCGAGCAGGGTCAGCTTCTCTCCGAGGAGTACACAGAGAATGGAATCGCCGTGAAAGCAAAGGTGCCGAAGGAGCTTTACGGCCGGATTTGTTAATAAAGATTTAAAGATAATTTATCATATAAGAAACATTATGTTGTGTCGTCCCGTTTAACGACACAACATCTAGTATTTTTGTGTTGACGTTTATTCCCTGCTTTGATACAATGAGTCTGCAATTAAACAAGGATCCAAACTATAAGAGATAAGCAAAAACTCAGGATTCCATCCCGTAAGGGGTGGAATTTTCCAACGTATCAGGATTAAACAGGGGGTAACACAATATGTTTCAGGTAGTAAAAAGAGACGGAGAAATCGCGGATTTCCAGATGGCCAAGATCACCTCAGCTATCGATAAGGCGTTCACTGCTCAGAATAAAAATTACAGTCAGGACATGATCGACCTTTTAAGCCTCCGCGTAACTTCCGACTTCCAGAATAAGATCAAAAACAACCAGGTCACCGTAGAAGAGATCCAGGACAGCGTGGAAAACGTGCTGATCCAGGCCGGCTACGCAGATGTGGCCAAAGCATATATTCTCTACAGAAAACAGAGAGAAAAAGTCCGCAACATGAAATCCACCATCCTGGACTATAAGGATGTTGTCAACAGCTATGTGAAGGTTGAGGACTGGCGTGTAAAAGAAAACTCCACCGTTACTTATTCCGTAGGAGGTCTCATCCTCAGCAACTCCGGAGCCGTTACAGCCAACTACTGGCTCTCCGAGATCTATGATGACGAGATCGCCGGTGCCCACAGAAATGCGGACATCCATCTTCACGACCTCTCCATGCTCACCGGATACTGCGCAGGCTGGTCCTTAAAGCAGCTTATTCAGGAGGGTCTTGGCGGTATCAACGGAAAGATCACCTCCGCACCGGCCAGACATCTCAGCGTGCTCTGCAACCAGATGGTAAACTTCCTTGGAATCATGCAGAATGAGTGGGCAGGCGCACAGGCTTTCTCCTCCTTTGATACTTATCTGGCACCTTTTGTAAAAGTGGATAATCTCTCCTATGCAGAGGTAAAGAAATGCATTGAGGCCTTTATTTACGGCGTAAATACCCCTAGCCGCTGGGGCACTCAGGCACCATTCTCCAACATCACCCTGGACTGGACCGTTCCGGATGACCTTGCAGAGCTTCCTGCTATTGTGGGCGGCAAGGAGATGGATTTCAAATATAAAGACTGTAAAAAAGAGATGGATATGGTAAACAAGGCCTTCATCCAGACCATGATCGAGGGTGATGCCAACGGCCGCGGTTTCCAGTATCCGATCCCTACTTACTCCATCACCAGCGAGTTTGACTGGTCTGACACCGAAAATAACCGTCTGCTGTTTGAGATGACAGCTAAGTACGGTACTCCATATTTCTCCAACTATATCAACAGTGATATGAAACCAAGCGATATCCGCAGTATGTGCTGCCGTCTCCGTCTGGACCTCCGCGAGCTTCGTAAGAAGAGCGGCGGATTCTTTGGATCCGGAGAGAGCACCGGATCTGTAGGTGTTGTTACTATTAACATGCCGCGTATCGCATACCTCTCCAATACACCGGAGGAGTTTTATAAGAGACTGGATCACCTGATGGATCTCTCCGCGCGTTCTCTTCATATTAAGAGAGCCGTTATTGGAAAGCTTCTGGATGAGGGTCTGTATCCTTATACAAAACGTTACCTGGGCAGCTTTGGAAATCATTTCTCCACCATTGGACTGGTTGGTATGAATGAGGTTGGTCTGAATGCATGCTGGCTGGGTAAAGATATGACAGATGAGCGCACACAGCGCTTTACCCGCGAGGTTCTGACTCATATGAGAGACCGCCTCTCCGACTATCAGGAGAAGTACCAGGGAGAGCTCTTCAACCTGGAGGCTACCCCTGCAGAGTCTACCTCTTATCGTCTGGCCCGCCATGACCGCAAGAGATGGCCGGATATTCTTACTGCAGGTAAAGAGGGGGATACTCCTTACTATACCAATAGTTCTCATCTTCCGGTTGATTATACCTCTGATATCTTTGAGGCACTGGATGTACAGGATGAGCTGCAGACGCTTTATACCTCCGGAACCGTATTCCACGGCTTCCTGGGCGAGAAGCTGCCTGACTGGAAGGCTGCCGCTTCCCTGGTAAGAAAGATCGCTGAGAATTATAAGCTGCCATATTATACGATTTCTCCTACATACTCTGTATGCAGCGAGCACGGATATCTGAGCGGTGAGCATTTCACCTGCCCTAAGTGCGGTAAGAAGGCTGAGGTTTACAGCCGTATTACAGGTTATTATCGTCCGGTTCAGAACTGGAACGATGGAAAGACCCAGGAGTATAAGAACCGTAAGATCTACGATGTCTCCTCTGTTTATGCATCTGAAGGCGTGAGTGCCGAGGCTCCTTCCGAGGCAGCACAGCAGGCCGAGGCGCCGGTGGTAAATGTGGCACCTGCTCCAAAAGCTGCTGAGAAGACAGCAGATTATAATGTATCCAGCGTTAAATATCTCTTCACCACCAGCACCTGTCCAAACTGCCGCGCAGCAAAGAAGATGCTCTCCGGAGAGGAGTTAGAGATCATCGATGCCGAGCAGAATATTGATCTGGCCAAGCAATACGGAATCATGCAGGCACCTACACTGGTCATTATCGAAAACGGAGAGGTAAGAAAATACGTAAACGCCTCCAATATCCAGAAATACGTCGACGAAAAATAAATTTATGGGAATAAGACGGACGGGCTGAACAATATAGGTATGGTTTGTCTGCCGCATAACGGATTCTGCAGGGGGATTTGTTTGCCACTGTCGTACATCTGACGATGTCCGCCATTGACAAACAAATCCCCCTGCCGCACCCGCTATGAAGCAGACAAACCATACCTATATTGCTCAGCCCTGAGTTTTGGCAGATAACTGGTGAGAGGATTCCTTAACAGCGCCGGAAATATATATGTGGCTTCCGTCCCATCGGCATTACGTGAGAGCGGTCGCCGGAAGGAATATATATGCGGCTTTCGTTCGGA
>JAGHUU010000240.1 GCA_018064695.1 Candidatus Blautia equi
GGGGCGTACTCAAAGTAGTAGAGCGTATCTTCATATTTGTAATAGCCGTCGGCCGGAGAGCTGCTGAAAAATCTGGCACCGAGGATCATGATGGTGATGACGGCAATGGCACCTGCCAGATAGATAAATACAAGCTTGATGGTCTTGAGAATAAATCCGCCGAAGCCGCCGTAAGCCTGCTTCATAATGCCGGGATTTTCTTCTTTTTTCTTCTTCTGAAGATCCTTATCAAGGCTCTCTTTATGTCTGGTTACCTCGCCATTGAGTTTTTCAAAGAAGATGCCTGCGGCCTCGGATTCGCTTGGACCGTCATATACTAAAGTGCGCTTTCCTGCACTGTCGTTGCTGTAAACGATGAAATTGCCGGTGGACTCGTCCTTACAGATACCGAAGGCGCGGGCTTTTTTATAATTGATGCCGATAAAATAGCGGGTGAACTGATAATTTGGCAGCTTCTGATCCGCATACCATTTTTCCAGTGCCGCTATGGAACGCGGCTGGGTGAGAATTGGTAAATTCAAGGTAATGCTCCTTTCAAAGGTAATGCTCTGCATCAATATTAACAGAAGAAAGCAAAACCGTAAAGTGCGGATAATCGGGAGGGAATCACTAAAAATAACTGGTTTTTGAGAGGCATAGTTGATACAATAGGTGGCAAGGGAAAAGAACGATCCTGTATGGATCGTTAAAGAGGTGAAAGCATGAACAGGCGTATAGAATTTCGTAAAAAGGTGCAGGGGATCCTGGATACTTTTGAACCGGGCACCCTGGATTATAATGAGAGTGATTTCTGGATCATACAGCCTATGTATGAGTATCTGGAGTATTATGCGGTGGAAAATGAGCTGGTGAACATGGCCGTTGCACTGCCGCTGGCAAGAGGACTGCATAACGGTACTTATAGAAAATCTTCTATAGTAAGAGACGGCGCTGTTTTCAGGCTGCCTTATGTGTACCACTGCTTAAGCGTCTGCCGAATGCTGGCAGATATGCTGGTACCTATCTCAAAGGAGGATGAGGATATTCTTTTAGCCTCCGCCCTCTGCCACGATATGATAGAGGATGTGAAATTTGAGAACCACGGCCTGGAGCTTACAGATAAATATCATCTGGATCCAAGGGTATACAATACAGTAAAGCTGGTTTCCAAGAGAAAGGATTTCACGGAGGAAGAGGAGAGAGCCCACTTCCACGGCATCGAGTCCGATCCGCTGGCGCTTATGGTCAAGCTTTCCGACCGCGGCAACAACGTGGAGGATATGTACAACATGTCCGCATGGAAGGTTCATGAGTATGTGGGAGAGACCAGAGACCGCATGCTGCCTATGTGCGAGTATGGGCTGAAGCATTTTCCGGAGCTGGCACCGGCGCTAGAGATCCTGCAGAACAAAATTGAGAGTCTGATTGAGGTTTCCGAGATCCTGGTGGATCGATATGAGGACCGCCAGAAGGAACTGGAAGCACAGCTTGCGGAGCTGAAGGAAGAGAACGCCCGGCTTCGCGGCATCTGGAAAAAGCTCTGGGAGGAATAAGCGGGATGGAAAATATGATGTGCGAAATGTCTTTTCAGGAAAAGGTGCAGGCTGCACTGGACCGCATGGGAGCCGGTGTTTTTGATTACGACAGATCTGTGGAAGAACAGTATAAGGCCAAATATCAGGCTGTGAAAAATCATGCGGAGGAGAGAGAGCTGCTGCATGTGCTGCTGGCTCTGCCCCTGGTGCGTGGAATCATGAGTCAGACTATGGATACAGTGAAGTCCCCGGCAGATAAGAACAGATACCTGGCATATTTTCAGCATTGTCTGTCAGTGGCGCAGATGCTCATTGATCTGAATTTTAATCTGACAAAGCAGGAGGAGGACATTGCCCTTGCGGCTGCCATCTGTCATATCCTGCCGGAAAATGAGACCAGTGTGAATTTTGATAATCTGGAGGATAAGCTTACCGGAGAGTACGGGTTTGATGAAAATGTGGCGAAGATCGTCCGCCTCATAACCAGAGCCAATGGCATGTCTGAGGTGGAGACCAGAGTATTCTATCAGAACATTCAGCAGAACAAGCTGGCACTGGTATTGAGGCTTGCCGACCGCGGCAACCTGGTGGAGCGCCTCTACGGAATCTCCAGCTGGACCGCCCACGAATACATTTATGAGACCCGGACTTATTTCTTCCCTATGTGCATCTATGCCAAGGAACACTACCCGGAGATCAGCGGCCAGATAGGAGTCCTCATGGAAAAAATGCGCTGCCACATCGAAGTCAGCGAGATCCTCTTAAGCCGCTACGAAACCCGCGAACAACAACTAAGCCAGGAGATCCTCTTCCTAAAAGAAGAAAACTCCCGAATCCGCGGAATCATCAAAAAACTCCAGGCACAGGAATAAACCATAAAACTTCGCATGTAGATGTTTCGGAATGCTGACAGGTCCAAAATCTCAGGAATAAATCATGAAGCTTCACATGCAGATGTTCCGGAATGCTGACAGGTCCAAAATCTCAGGAGTAAACCATAAAGCTTCACATGCAGATGTTCCGGAATGCTGACAGGTCAAAAATCTCAGGAATAAACCATAAGGCTCCACATGCAGAAGTCAGGAAGGAGTATATATGTTCTCTGAAAGGGCATCCACAGTGTCGGTACTTAGAGGGCAGGTGCCTGAAAGGCGCATGGCCTCTTACCCG
>JAGHUU010000309.1 GCA_018064695.1 Candidatus Blautia equi
TCATTATGCATTTCAAGAAGATGCTAATAAAAAAATTATATTTTTCGGTGAACACACATTTTTACCCACTCACCGAAAAATATAACTTTTAGCCCTTGAAATACAAGGCTTTCAGACTATAATTTTCGGTGAATGCCATTTTTTCACCATTCACCGAAAATTATAAATTGAATCACAAAATCCCATGAATTTGTGGGAATCAAGGAAATTTGGTTCAAATCAATTTGAATAAAATTGATCTGAATACAAATAATCTTATTAAAATCGCATATTAACCTCGCAGAACCGGGTCGGTAAGGATATATATATAAAATACTATCTTTACCGACCTTTCTTTTTACTGTATAATACATTTTATCAATTTAATGAGATAAAGGGATAAAACAATGCAGACAGACTACATCAATTCAATAAAAGAATACTTAAAAGAACACAGAGATGAGATCCTCCGGGATTGGGAGACGTTGGTGAACATGCAGGGGGCATCCCGTGAGCCGGAAAAAGTAAACCAGGTGATCTGCTACCTGAAGAGCAGATTAGAAGAAGATGGCTTTACCTGTAAACAGATTCCGGTTGGCAGTAACGCAGATCTTCTGGTCGCATCAGAAGGTGCTGACCGCCCGGGAAAACCAATCATCTTTGGCGGCCATCTGGATACCGTATTTCCGGAGGGAAGCTTTCCGGAAAATCCATTCCGCCTGGAAAATGACATCTGTTACGGCCCGGGAGTAGTAGACATGAAAGGCGGCGTTGTGGCAGCCTTCTATATTGCAAAGATCCTCCGCGAACTGGGCTGCAGAGAGCATCCCCTCAAATTCATCTTCTGCGGCGATGAGGAGATTGGCCATGCAGGTGCCGACACCGCAGAGCTTATGACCGAAGAAGCCAAAGGCGCCCTTTGCGCCTTCAACATGGAAACCGGACGAATGGACGATCACTTCACCGTAGGCCGAAAAGGCGGCGTGGATTGCCACATCACCATTCATGGCGTAGGTGCCCATGCAGGAAACGCATTCTACGAAGGCCGCAACGCAATTGTAGAGATGGCTTACAAGATCCCTCTTCTCAAAGACTTATCAGACCCTGAAAAAGGAGTCACCGTAAATGCGGGAGTAATCTCCGGCGGCACAGTATCCAACGCAGTACCGGATTGCTGCAAACTGGAGCTGGATATCCGATACAAAAAAGTTTCCGATATGTACCAGGTCATGGATGACATCCGTGATATCTGTAAACGGACCTTCGTAGAAGGAACCACCACGGAGCTGACCTTCCTTGGTGCCATGCCTCCTATGGAAGAATCCGACGGAAACTACGCACTGTTGGAGCATCTGAACAAAACAGCTGAAAAATGCGGTCTGGAAAAACACGAGCCGATCTACGTTGGCGGCTGTTCCGACGCATCCTACTTTACACTTGCAGGCGTTCCAACAGTCTGTTCCCTTGGTCCTAAGGGAAGCGGCAGCCATACACTGGAAGAGTGCGGTATTGTAGATACCATCTTCGACCGGATCCTACTGCTGAGCGCTTCTGTTATGGAAATAAATTCACTTTAAAATGAAAAGGAAAGGAAACAAAGAAACATGAAAAACACATCAAAAGGGGCATCTTCGACTGCCAACAACGGCATCATTAAAAAGATGAACGTCCCGAACCCACTGGTCATCATCTGTGCGATCATCTGCTTATGTGCGATCGCCACCTTCATTGTCCCGGCCGGACTTTATGACCGTATTGCAGATCCAAACACAGGAAGAAGCGTTGTAGACCCTGCAACCTTCCACTACATTGACAGAAGCCCGGTAGGATTCTTACCGTTCTTCACCTCCATCACCCGCGGCTTCCAGGGCGGAAGCAGCATTATCGCCTTCCTGTTTATCACCGGAGGTTCCCTTGGAATCCTTGATGCCACCGGCGCCATCCGCGCAGGAATGTCCACCCTCGTTCGCAAAATGAACGGAAAAGAAGTCATGATGATCCCTGTATGTATGCTGATCTTCGGTACCTGCTCCACATTTGCAGGATGTAACGAAGAGTATCTGGCTTTCCTTCCACTGATCATTTCCGTCTGCCTGGCAATGGGCTTTGACTCCATCACCGGTATGGCTATGGTTTTCTGTGCAGTTGGTGCAGGTTATGGTGCAGGATGTACAAACGCCTTCACCGTAGGTGTTGCACAGGGTATTGCAGGCCTTCCTGTATTCTCCGCACTTGGCTATCGTCTTTTCCTGTTTGCCGTACTTATTACCATCAATATCCTTTATGTAATGCGCTATGCAATGAAGGTAAAGAAAAACCCACAGAGCAGCTCCATGTATGAGATCGATCGTCAGAGAGAGATCACCATCAACATGGATGAGGTTGAGGAGCTTACCACTACCCATAAAATCTGCCTGATTACATTAATGCTCACTTTTGTAACCCTCATCATCGGCGTTATCAAATTTGGCTTCTACATGGATGAGATCTCCGCACTGTTCCTTATGATGGGTCTGATCTGCGGTATCGTTGGAAAACTTGGTGTGACAGGAACTGCAGACGCATTCGTACAGGGCTGTAAAAACATGATGGCACCTTGCCTCTGCATCGGCCTCTGTAAAGCTGCTACCATTATTCTGAACGACAGCAACATTATGGACACCATCGTTCATGCACTTGCTTCCGTTCTGAATCATGTACCTACCGCACTCACCGCATTTGGAATGTTCATTGTACAGGACGTCTTCAACATACTTGTACCATCCGGTTCCGGCCAGGCAGCAATCACCATGCCTATCATGGCCCCACTTGCTGACCTTGTAGGCCTGACCCGTCAGACCGCAGTATTTGCATTCCAGTTTGGTGATGCATTCACAAACGCTATCACCCCTGCAAGTGGTATGACCGTATCCTGTCTTGCACTTGCAATGATCCCATACAAGAAATGGCTGAAATTCATGCTCCCACTGATCGCTATCTGGTGGGTGATCTCCTTTGTATTCCTGATGTATGCATCAGGCATTGCAATTGGACCATTCTGATAATAGCCTGTTATGCGAAAAGGGCAGCCGGTCAGACGGCTGCCCTTTTTTGCCTTTTCACAACCCTATTCAGGTGGTATGATTTAGGGAAAAAACATGTAAGGAAAATCTGTATGAAGGATTATGATAAATATCAGCTGCGGGAGATCATTCTGGAAAAGCTCAAAGAGCTTGGGGCAGATTGCGCCGGCATTGCAGACATCAATGCGTTAATGAACAGCCCATCGGAACAGCTGTTTCCAAATATGAAAGACCACACCAGAGACCACTTTGCCGACGAGATCACCACAGGGCTGCCTCACGGAAAAGTATTCTGGGAGCCGGATGCAAGATCGGTGATCGTATTTGCCGTGGCACATCCTGAGGACAGGCCGGAGATGGACTGGTGGTGCGGCGAGATTGACCCGCCGGGAAATAAAAAACTATTAAAGATATCCAGAGAATTAAAAAAATACTTATCTGCACTTGACCCGGACATCCACATTTATTCCAAACGCTATCATGTGGAGCGCGGCGGCATATACTTAAAAGACGCAGCATATCAGGCGGGACTTGGATGTATTGGGTACAATAACCTATGCGTAACGCCTGCGTTTGGCCCAAGAGTGCGCCTTCGCGCTATGACCATCAACGTTTCCCTTCCGCCAACCGGCCCCATTGCATTTGACCCATGCAGAACCTGCGACAGACCGTGCATTACAAACTGTCCGCAGAATGCATTTTCAGAGGTGATCTATACCAGAGAAGAGACAGGCCTAACGCATCTCCCGGCAAGAAATGGAAACTATTACCGCGCATCCTGCAATAACCAGATGCTAAAAAACGAAGAAACCGCCGCAGAGGGCCTGATGCCCGAAGTCTGCGATCATACTGAAAAGATCATCAAATACTGCCGCAACTGCGAACTGTCCTGTCCGGTTGGAAAGTCGAAAAAGTAATCAGAACAACGCAATCAGTGCCGAGGAAGTGAT
>JAGHUU010000118.1 GCA_018064695.1 Candidatus Blautia equi
ATACAATATACACTGCAATGTCGAAAATAAAAGAAATAAAAATATAAATATTCAGAAAATAAGTGTTGACAAATGGAATAATCTGATATATACTTAGCTCATCAAAACAAAACAAGATAAAAAACAAAAACCCAATTCAAGAAGAAAGAAAAAACTTCTTAGAAAACGGAGGACGGACCGATGGCATAGTCAGATCCCATCAAAAACCAAATCTAAACAGGAGGTACAGTCCAAAATACTAATTAAGATTCACCCCATAATTTAAGAAAGGTACTGGTGTAGACAATGAAATTACAGGAAATTCATTGAGAGGCCTATTCGAAACCCGAATTCGAATAGGCCTCCTTTTTATTGTTTTATTTCTTTTTTCTGATATATGGATTCAGCCAGAAAGCCAGCAATAGTTCTATATCCATCAATACCCACATAACTGGTTCGCAGACGATGACGGCGTTGTAACCGAATTTTGGAATAAAGAAAATGACAAACAGGATCTTTCCGATCAGTTCCATGACGCTGGAGATAACAGGGAGAATTTTCTGACCGATTGCCTGAAGGGCGGTTCTTGTCGCATTCAGAAGACCGAGGATCGCCATACAGGGAACTACGAAGCGGAGATATCGTGTTCCATTTTGAAGAATCACTGCTTCGTCAGAGCCGGAGATCAGTCGGATCATGGTTGGGGCAATGAAAGTAACCAGGACTCCAAGAATGCAGAAAAGGATCACGTTATAGATATAGGCGATCTTCATTCCTTTTCGGATTCGGTCTGCCTGATTGGCACCGAAGTTCTGTGATACAAAAGTGTTTACCGCCTGCATCATGCCAATGCTGAACATCATAAATACAGAGAAAAGCTTTCGTGCCGCGACGTGTCCGGCTACGACGAGGTATCCCAGACTGTTGATTCCGGACTGCAAAATAGCAGTTCCGGACTGTACGATACAGGACATAAGTCCCATGGAAATACCCTGGGAGACCATTTCTTTATATAGAGCCGGGTCGTATTTAAAATGTTCTTTCTCCGGAATGAGAAGAGGTACTTTTTTCAGAATATAAATAATACAGCAAATGACAGAAATCACCTGAGCGATCACGGTTGCAATGGCAGCACCGCGGATTCCCATTTTAAACACAAGGATGAAGAGCAGATCCAGACCGATGTTGGAGATGGAAGAGATCATCAGGAAGATCAGAGGCATGACACTGTTTCCGATGGCACGCATGAGTCCGGAGCAGAGATTATATGCCAGAGAGACTGCGAAAAATAATACGATGGTGGAAACATAGGCATAAGCTTCCGGGAGTACGGTCTCCTCTGTTTTCAGAAATCTCAGGAATGGATTCAGGGAAGCATATGCGATGATCGTAACAAGCAGCGAGGTTACAAGGGCAATGACCAGTGCGGCAGCGGTTGTTTTTTTCAACTGTTTGTGGGCGCCGGTTCCAAAATTTCGGGCGGTAACGATGGCAAGTCCGGAACCCATACCATTTGTGAATCCCAGGAACAGATCATATACCGCAGCAGCAGATCCCATAGCTGCCAGAGAGGTCTCCCCAAGGGTATGACCGATGATAATTGTATCTACGGTACTATATAACTGCTGAAATATAAGAGAAAAGAATACGGGGATAGCAAATCTTATTAAAGCCGGAAGAATCTTTCCATCCAGAAAGTTCACCTGCATTTTTCGTGCTGCTGCCATGCTTTTTGTCTCCTTTGTTATATGAGATTTTACATAATATAAATACCAGAATTATTCATAACCTACGCATGATGAGTTTGGCAAGGTTTTTTGAACCTTTGGGGAATCCGAAAAAAAATTATATTTTTTTGATAAACCTATTGACATAGTAGGATTATGGGTATATGATACAACCATCAAATCCAACGGAAAGGGACGTGAAAGCAATGAATACACAGAGAATCTATATTGCAAATCATCACATGTGTTGTTGTCGAATGTTTATCTCCCGGGCACAGAATATGGCCAGGTGTTTCGACATGCATTGTTTTTCACCTGTTTATTGCAGATAACATACTGTAATGCCATTTGCCCGGGAGTTTAAAACCCTCGGGCTTTTATTTTGCCCGATCAGCTTCAGGACAAAAACTTAAACAGGAAAAAAGAGGAGAAAAAAATTATGAAAGCAAATTTACTTAAGAGAACAGGAAGCATTTTTACCGCAGCAGCACTTGCAGGAACCTTATTCAGCATTCAGCCTGCAGCAGCAGACGATGGATTCAGAACCTTAGAGGAGATTCAGGAAAGCGGAACCGTAAACATCGGCGTTTTCTCAGACAAGAGCCCATTCGGATATGTGGATGAAAACGGAGATTATCAGGGCTATGACGTATACCTGGCAGAGAGACTCGGTGCTGATCTTGGTGTAGAGATCAATTATGTATCTACAGAAGCGGCAAACCGTATCGAGTATCTCCAGACCGGAAAAGTAGATATCATTCTTGCAAACTTTACCGTAACTGAAGAGAGAGCCCAGGAAGTAGACTTCGCTCTTCCATACATGAACGTAGCACTTGGTGTGGTTTCTCCTGAGGATGCAGTGCTTACATCCCTCGATGAGGTTGGAGCAGATGACCAGATCATCGTTATCTCCGGTACCACAGCTGAGACTTATCTCACCAAAAACTACCCGGATATCAAACTTCAGAAATATGACGCTTACGCAGAAGCTAAAACCGCTTTTGAAAACGGAAACGGAATCGCGTGGGCAAACGATAATACAGAGGTAATCGCATTCGCTATCGAAAATGAAGGCTTTGAGGTTGGTATCCCATCCCTTGGAAGTGCCGATACCATTGCACCGGCAGTAACAAAGGGAAATGAGAGCCTTCTTACCTGGCTGAACGATGAGCTGGTTTCCCTCGGTGAGGAGCAGTTCTTCCACGCAGATTATGAGGCAACTCTTCTTGATACCTACGGTGCTGATTACGAGGACACCCTGGTAGTAGAAGGCGGAAAAGTAATCGGCGAAGAGAGTGCTGAGGAAGCTTCCGAAACAGCAGCCCTTGAAATTAAAGAAGGAAACGGCGAGACCATCAAGATCGCAGCTTCCCCTATCCCACACGCAGAGATCCTTGAGAAAGCAGCAGAGATTCTTGCTGAACACGGATACGTACTTGATATCGTGGAATTTGAAGACTATGTACAGCCAAACCTCGTAGTTGAGTCCGGCGAGTTTGATGCCAACTATGTAGAGCATGTACCATATCTGAACAGCTTCAACGAGGAGCAGGGAACCCATCTTGTTGATGCAGGCCAGATCCACTATGAGCCATTTGGCATCTACCCTGGAAAGAAAGCAGACCTTGCCGATATCGCAGTGGGCGACAGAATTGCAGTTCCAAACGACACCACCAACGAAGCCAGAGCACTTCTCCTTCTCCAGGACAATGGTCTTCTGAAGCTTGCCGACGACGCCGGACTTACCGCAACCGTAAATGATATTGAAGAAAATCCATACGACATTGAGTTTGTAGAGCTTGAGGCAGCACAGGTAGCAAGAGTGATCAATGAAGTTGAGTATGTAGTACTGAACGGTAACTACGCTCTGGAAGCCGGCTTCTCTGTAGGAAAAGATTCCATCGCTTATGAGGCAAGCGATTCCATCGCAGCAAAAACCTATGTAAACATCATCGTAGTATACGAAGGACATGAGAACGATGACAAGATTCAGGCTCTGGTATCTGTACTGAGATCCGATGAGATCAAGAACTCTATCGAAGAGACCTATGACGGAGCAGTAGTTTTCTTTGAAAAATAAAAACAGCAGAGTATAGAAAAGAAGAGAAGGAGGACGGGATGGTCCTCCTTCTGCCATACGGAGAGAAAAATTATGAGCGAGATCGAGATTCGACATCTGACAAAAAAATTTGAAGTGAATAAGCACTGGATCACTGCCCTTGAGGATGTAAATCTGTCTATAGAATCCGGGGACATCTACGGCGTGATCGGAATGTCCGGAGCCGGAAAAAGCACTTTGGTTAGATCCATCAACTTTCTGGAAAAGCCAACGGAAGGACAGGTCCTCATAGAAGGAACCGATCTCGCAGAATTATCCGGAAGGGAGCTCCGAAAAAAGAGAAGTGAGATTGGAATGATCTTTCAGGGCTTTAACCTTCTGGAACAGAAAAATGTCATAGATAATGTGTGTTTTCCGCTGGAGATCGCCGGCGTGAAAAAGAAAGAAGCCAGCGCGCGCGCCATAGAGTTATTAAAGATGGTTCAGCTGGAGGAGAAGGAGCGTGCATATCCATCCCAGTTATCCGGCGGACAAAAGCAGAGAGTGGCTATTGCCAGAGCCCTGGCAACCAGCCCAAAGATCCTGCTCTGTGATGAGGCCACCAGCGCGCTGGATCCGCAGACAACGGAATCTATTCTAAAGCTTTTAAAGGAGATCAACGAGAAGCTTGGAATCACCATTGTGATCATCACCCATCAGATGTCTGTAGTGACCAGCATCTGTACAAAGGTTGCCATTATTGACAGCGGCAGACTGGTGGAAGAAGGCTCTGTGGAAAAAATATTTGAATCCCCTTCCTCCGATGCGGCAAAAGAGCTGTTATCCGGAGTAAAACGCCAGGCTTCTTCTCTGGAGATATTGCCGGCTTACAGAGTAATCCGAATTGTTTTCTCGGAAAATTCAGCTTATGAACCGGTGCTCTCCAATGTGATCCTGAAATTTGGTGTGCCGGTGAACATCCTGAAGGCGGATACAAAAAATGTGAACGGCAAGGCAAAAGGCGAGATGCTCCTGGGGCTTCCGGATGACCCGGAAGTGCAGGAACAGATCATTGCCTATCTGAAAGAAAGAGAACTGATCGTGTCGGAGGTGAAAGATTATGCTGGATGAAAAAGTGATTCTTATGCTCCTTGAGGGTATCAGGGATACTTTATATATGACGCTGTTTTCTACCTTTGCCGGATATGTCCTTGGATTACCGCTCGGAATAATTCTGAATGTGACCCGGGCAGACGGCCTGAAACCGAACAGAGTGATCTATCGGATCCTGGATATTACCTGCAATATTGTCAGAAGTATTCCTTTCCTGATCCTTCTGATCCTGCTGATCCCGTTTACCCGTGCACTGGTGGGACAGAGCTATGGATCAACGGCAACAATCGTTCCGCTTGTGATCTGCGCAGCACCTTACATTGCAAGAGTGGTGGAATCCTCCCTGAATGAAGTGGATGCCGGAGTCATCGAAGCGGCAAAATCCATGGGAGCCAGTGATTTCCAGATCATCCGCAAGGTGCTTCTGGTGGAGGCAAAGACATCCCTGCTTACCGGTATGACCATCACAACCGGCCTTCTTCTTGGCTATTCCGCAATGTCCGGAACCGTGGGCGGCGGTGGACTGGGTGATATCGCCGTGCGTTATGGATATTACAGATGGCAGACGGATATTATGATCGTGACTGTTATCCTTCTGATCCTGATCTTCCAGATCATCCAGAATGTGGGGATGAAGATCGCAAATCTTCTGGATCACAGAAAACGTTAGACAGATTGGAGAATTAAGATATGAATGTGGAAGTTATGAGAGAGTATCTTCCTCTTTACTGGCGGGCACTTCTGCTGACACTGAAGGTGGGCTGGATTGGCGTACTGCTGGCTTTTCTGTTCGGGCTCATCTGTGCGGTGACCATTCACCTTGGCATTCCTGTTCTGAGACGCCTGTTTAAGATTTATATTGAACTGTTCCGAAATACCCCTCTTCTGGTTCAGCTGTTCTTTATGTATTTTGCGCTCCCGAAGATCGGTATTCGCATCTCGCCGGAAGTATGCGGCAGTCTGGGCCTGGGCCTTCTTGGCGGGGCTTACATGGCAGAGACCTTCCGAAGCGGACTGGAGGGGATTCCTGCCATCCAGGAGGAGAGCGCTGCAAGCCTTGGAATGAACCGGCTGCAGATCTTCTGCTATGTGATACTCCCTCAGACTATTTCCGTCAGTATCCCCGGTATTCTTGCAAATGTGATCTTTCTTCTGAAGGAGACCAGCGTTTTTTCTGTGATCAGCCTTATGGATCTTATGTTTACCGCAAAAGACCTGATTGGAATGTATGCGAAGACCATAGAATGTCTGACCCTTCTGGTTATTTTTTATTTAATCATGCTGCTCCCTGTTTCCATACTGGGAAGCTGGCTGGAGAGGAGGGTGCGTTATGCAGAGTTTGGGGATTGATGTACTCTTTAAGGGAAAGAATTTTATCCGCCTCATGGGTGGTTTATGGGTGGCTGTCCGAATCAGTCTGATTTCTGTGGTCATCAGCATTGTGCTTGGTCTTCTCATCGGCATGCTTATGACTTCTGGCAATAAAATCCTGAAGGCTGTATTTCGCATCTATCTGGAAATCGTGAGAATCATGCCTCAGATGGTACTGCTGTTTCTTGTCTATTTTGGCACCACGAGGGTGTTTGGCTGGGATCTGGAGGCGGAAACCTCGGCTATCTTTGTGTTCTCCTTCTGGGGAACGGCCGAGATGGCGGATCTGGTTCGCGGTGCGCTGATCAGCATTCCGTCGATCCAGTATGAAAGCGCCAGAGCTCTCGGTATGAAGGAGAGTCAGGTCTTCCTGCTGGTCATTCTTCCGCAGGCCGTGCGCCGTCTGATCCCGCTTTCCATAAACCTGATCACCAGAATGATCAAGACCACCAGTCTTGTGATGATGATCGGTATTGTGGAAGTGCTGAAGGTGGCGCAGCAGATCATAGAGGCAAACAGAAAGGCTTCTCCAAACGCGGCCTTTGGCCTCTTTGGAACGGTTTTTCTTCTGTATTTTATTATTTGCTGGCCGGTAAGCAGGCTTGCAGCATATCTTGAAAAAAGGTGGGCATAACTATGAATCAGGAATTACTGGAAATCAGACATCTGCATAAATCCTACGGGGAGCACACGATCATTAAGGATTTGAATCTGACGGTTCATAAAGGGGAAGTTATTGTGGTGATCGGCCCATCCGGATGCGGAAAGAGTACCCTCCTTCGCTGCATCAATGCCCTGGAACCCATTCAGGACGGCCAGATCTGCATAGGCGGAGAGTCTATTCATAAAGATGATAAAAATATTTCTGAAAAACGACAGAAGATAGGTATGGTTTTCCAGAGCTATGAGCTCTTTCCTCATAAGACCATCCTGGATAATATCACTCTGGCACCTGTGAAGGTTCAGAAACGCAAACGTGCGGAGGCGGAAAAAGAAGCCATTGAGCTGCTGGGAAAGGTAGGTCTCTCCGGAAGAAAAGACGACTATCCAAGACAGCTCTCCGGCGGCCAGAAGCAGAGAGTTGCTATCGTAAGAGCCCTGTGCATGCACCCGGAGATCCTTCTGCTGGATGAGATCACGGCCGCACTCGACCCGGAGATGGTGCGAGAAGTTCTGGAGGTGGTGCTTGACCTTGCAAAAAATGGAAGCACCATGATCATTGTCACCCACGAGATGGCCTTCGCCAAAGCAATCGCCGACAGGGTGATCTTCCTGGACCAGGGCGAGATCGTGGAGGAGAGCACCAATCCAAAACGCTTCTTCGAAAACCCGGAAACCGACAGAGCTAAGAAGTTTCTGGATAACTTTCAGTATGAGAAGAATTAACAGAGATATATTTAGAGGGCTATTCGATTTCTCTTTCGAATAGCCCTCGTTTTTTCACTTCTTTTCACTTCAGAACAGATATGGTTATGCCTATGGTCAATAAGCGTTATACTACTTCAAATATCAGAATCCTCTCCCTCGGATTATCTCCCTCAAAGAGGTCCCGGCAATCGATCTCGTCGGAGAACATGAGCTCGTCGCGGGACATAAGGTATGCCACGTATTCATCCGACGGATAATAGAAAAACAGCAGCATTTCTCTTGGTTCCTCGTAATAAGAATCCAGGATACGGGCCAGTGCTTTTTCCAATATCTCCACGGAGAAAGGGTTAAAGAAAAAGCAGCGGTCCACCTCTGTTGGGACCGGGTAGGTCTCCGCATTGGTCTGGTAGAATTCCGTTTTTCTTCCGGATACCGCCATCTGCTGATTTTCCATGACGGCGGCAAAGATCCTGTCGTTATATTCAATTCCGATGGACCTGCATCTGGTCTGATAGGACATATAGAAATCCACGCGTCCCTTTCCGCAGCCATAATCCAGAAGCACGTTGCTTTTCCCAATCAGTTCACTGTTCGCCAGACGTTCCAGCACATTGTAAGGCGTTGGCTCATAGGGATACCGATACTGGTCCGATCCGGAGTCGTCCCTTCCCGATGTGCGAATCTTTAATAGTCTGTCCCACTGCATAATATATTCTCCAATCTGCCTATCAGCCTGTCTGCGTCCGATACAGACCGGCGTATTGTCCGTTCTTTGCCATGAGTTCTTCATGGGTTCCCATCTCTTTGATCTTACCGCGGTCCAGAAGAATGATAAGATTTGAATCCCGGATGGTAGAGAGACGATGTGCGATGATGAAGGAGGTTCGGCCCTCTGTCATGGCCAGCATCGCTCTTCGGATCTTCTGCTCCGTTACGGTATCCACGGAGCTGGTGGCTTCATCCAGAATGAGGATAGGCGCATCCGCCAGCATTGCTCTTGCAATGGTAATGAGCTGGCGCTCGCCCTGGCTCAGCACGTTGCCGCCACCGCCCAGGACTGTATCGTAGCCTTTTGGAAGGCGGCAGATCATCTCATGGGCACCGGCTGCCTTTGCGGCATCCTCCACCATTTCTCTGGTGGCTTCCGGGTGGCCGTAGCAGATATTGTCGTGAACGCTCATATGAAACAGCGCAGTATCCTGCAGTACGATGCCAAAGGCATCTCTTAAATCTCTTCTTCTGTAATCCCTGATATCTTTGCCATCCAGAAGAACCTGTCCATCCGCCACATCGTAAAATCTCGGCAGAAGATTGATGATGGTTGTTTTTCCCGCACCGGTCTCGCCTACAATAGCCACCTTGGTGCCGGCCTTCACCTCCAGGTTCAGTCCATCCAGGATCAGCCGCTCCGGGGTATAGCCGAAGGACACATTTTTAAACGTGAGATTTCCTTCGAATTTGTCACATGGAACCGCATCCTCAGAATCCGCAGGCTCGCTCTCCTCATCAAAGATGACAAAGATTCGCTCCGCACCTGCCACGGCAGTCTGGAAAGTATTGTAAATGTTGGCGATATCTGAAAATGGTCTGGAAAGCTGTCTGCTGTAGAGCACAAAGCTGGATACCATGCTGAGAGGAATCAGCCCCTTTGCCGCCATAATTCCGCTGACCGCTGCTACAGAGAGAAAGCTGAGGTTGTTGATGACATTCATAAGCGGCATCAGAAATCCGGACCAGATAAGAGCCATGGTCCCCACTCTTCTGAGCTCCTCATTCTCCCGCTCGAACCGCTGATACATGGCTTCCTCTCTTCCGTAGGCTTTCACCATGGAGAGACCGGAGATGCCCTCCTCAATTTCGCCGTTCATGCGGCCTAAGAATTCCTGCTGTCGGCGGAACATCTTTCTGGTCTGTCCCGTGATGGCTTTTGTGAGCAGAAACACCAGAACTACCGATACCAGTGAGATCAGCGTCAGCACAACATTCAGGGATAGCATGATGGACAAAACACCCACGATGGTAAATCCCAGCATCAGAAGCTGTGACAGGGAATCGGAGATTGTGGTGCTGATATTATCTACGTCGTTGGTCAAACGGCTCATGAGGTCGCCGTGGGTATTCTGATCAAAATAGGCGAGGGGCAGCTTTTTCATCTTCTCAAAGAGGACTTTTCTGATATGGGCAACCACCCTCTGTCCAAGTCCTGCCATCAGGTACTGCTGCATAAATCTGGAAAACCAGTCGCAGAGATATACGCCTGCTAATAACGCAAGAAAATAATAAGCTTTGTTTCCGGTATCGATCTGATCGATAGCTTTTCCTATAAAAAACGGAGATAAAATGGCGGAAACCGATGCCAGGCCGGAGAACATGAGGATCCAGCCCAGGCCTCTTTCACTGTCGCCTGTCAGTTCCCAGAGTCTTCGGAGGGTGCCCTTCATGTTTTTCGGTTTTACCGCAGCCTGCAGTCTTCCTGCCGCGCCTGCGCCAAAGCCCGGTCGTCCCATCTGGGGCGGCTGCTGTTTTTCAGCCATTGTCCTCACCTCCGATCTGAGATCTAAAGATATCCTGATAAAGACGGCAGTTTTCCATCAGCTCCTCGTGGCTTCCGTAGCCCACTGCCCGTCCGTTTTCCATACATAAAATGTGGTCTGCTCTTCGAACCGTGGAGATCCTCTGGCTGATAAGCAGCACAGTCATATCTTTTGAATGCTCCCGGAGACCTTTTAAAACCTTTGCCTCTGTGTAGGCATCCAGCGCACTGGTGCAGTCATCCAGGATCAGGATCTTTGGATGGCGGAGCAGTGCCCGGGCCAGAGAAAGTCGCTGCTTCTGACCGCCGGATAGGTTCACACCGCCCTGCCCAAGCAGAGTGTCATAGCCTTTTTCCTGGCGCTGGATGAATTCCTCCGCACAGGCAGCCTCTGCGGCGCGTTTTACTTCCTCTTCGGAGGCATCTTCCTTGCCCCAGCGAAGGTTGTAGCCTATGGTTCCGGAGAAGAGAAGCGCTTTTTGAGGCACCACTGCAATGGCTTCCCTTAAGGCGTGCTCCTCCATAAGATTCACGTTCACACCGTCAATGAGCAGTTCTCCCGCACTGACATCATAGAAGCGCGGCACCAGATTGATGAGGGTGGTCTTTCCGGAACCGGTAGCACCAATAATGCCTATGGTCTCCCCTGCGTGGATCTCCAGATTCATGTCCATGACGGAAGGGCGGCCGGCACCTGCATAGGTAAAGCTCACATCTTTAAAACAGATATCTCCCACAATTTCCTTCACCAGGGGATCTGCGGCACTTTTCTGCGCAGGCTCCTCCTCAAGTACTTCCTGAATACGGTCTGCGGAAGCTGTGGCGCGCACGGCCATATTTAAAATGTTGGACACCATGCCAAGGGCAAAAAGCACCTGGGTCATGTAGTTGACGGACGCCATAACTTTACCGATGGGGATGGTTCCTTTGTATCCTGAAAGGAGAAGAAGGAACACGATACCCAGGTTCACCGTAAGGTTGATAAGTGGACCGAAGACAGCCATCACTCTGGTTGCAGACATGCCTGCCGCTGCCAGATCATCCGCTGCGCTGTCAAATTTTTCCTGCTCCTGGTCCTCACCGCCAAAGGCTTTCACCACGCGGATGGAGCTTAGGAACTCCCGGCTCACATCGTTGATCCGGTCCAGTTTTTTCTGCAATCTCTGGAATCTTGGGTACCCCAGCTTCATATTTCCTGCGATCAGGCAGGCCGCAATGGCCAGGATCACCACCATGACCGGAATCAGCTGTGGTGTCTGGATGATGATCATCAGGATGGCGCCCACACAGGTGATCGGGGCTTTGACCATGATGCGCATGCATCCGTTGATAAAGTTCTGCATCTGTGTCACATCGTTTGTGATGCGGGTAATGAGAGATGCCGGCTGCAGGCGGTCGATATTTTCAAAAGACAGGGTCTGAATCTTTCTGTATAAGTCGCTTCGAATCTCCATGCCTATGAGCTGGGAGGTTTTGCTGGCATAGATATTACGCATTACTGCGCCAATGGCTCCAAGAAATGCTATGCCAAGCATCCAGACGCCGTATTTCAGAATCAGCTGTACATCCTCCTGCTTTACGCCCCGGTCAACGATCCAGGACATCATCATGGGCTGCAGCAGATCCGCGCCGGATTCCACGGACAGGAAGAAGATGGCTGTGAGAAACATCCACAGATGACTTCTCACCCTCTGTATCATTAATTTCATTTTTATAGCCTCATTTCAAAAATACCCCCGGCCGAATTTCAGCCGGGGATTCCCTTGTCAGACAATGCTGTTTTCTATCTGATAATTATTCACCGAAATCGGCAGCTACTTTTTTCAGCATCTCGCGGATTGGCAGATGGTATGGGCATCTGGTCTCGCAGGCACCGCACTCTACGCAGGCGGAAGCTTTTACAGGCAGGGTGCTGTAGCGGTCTTTTGCCCAGTTTCCAAGGTCGTATCTCTGGAGATAGCCTGCAAACAGGAATGCGCCAGGAATGTTAATGCCTACGGTACAAGGTGCACAGTAGTTGCATCTGCGGCAGAAGTTTGTTCCAAGTGCGTCACGCACCTTCTGGAAACCTGATTTCTCCTCCTCGGTGAAAGCGGAGGTGTCGCAGCATGCTGCAATATTCTGCTCGATCTCTTTCTCCTCAGCCATGCCTGGAATTACTACGCTGACTGCCGGGTTTGCACAGATATAGCGAAGTGCCAGAGTGGCATCCTCAATGGCACCGCCTGCCAGTGGTTTCATGGCTACAAAGCCGATGTTCTTCTCTGCACATTTTTTAATGAGTTCCTCGCCCTGGCTCTCCACGATGTTGTATGGGAACATGATGGTCTCCACCCAGTCCAGAGAAAGGGCTTTTTCAAAGACCTCTGTGGAATGTGCGGTGATACCGATGTGGCCGATCTTTCCGGCTGCTTTCGCTTCCATAAGGGCCTCAAGCGCGCCGCCCTCTGCCAGTACCTGGTTCAGCTGATCCATGCTTGGGTTGTGAACCTGATAGAGGTCAATGTAGTTGGTGCGAAGATTGCCAAGACTGATGTCAATGTCCTTAGCCATAGCCTCTTTGGTGCGGGACATACTCTTGGTTGCAAGAATAAATTTGTCACGGATGCCCTCCAGCGCATAGCCCAGGTAGGACTCGCTGACGGTATAGCCTCTGGCTGTGTCAATATAGTTCACGCCCTCTTCCATCAGGCGCTGCATAAGCTTCTTTGTTCCCTCAGCATCGATCTTCTGAATCGGAATTCCACCAAATCCAATTCTGGAGATCTGAAGTCCGGTCTTTCCAAGCGTAGTATACTGCATATATTTTTCCTCGCGTTTCTTTTACTTTCCGCTCCGCGCACTCTCCACGATGCACATCACTTCCTCCATGCTATCACGATTTTGGTTGTTTTACAATTTATTCTTTACCTATAATCGAAGCAGGTCAGCGGTGAAAGGAAGCGGACTTAACATCCCTTTGCTATATTTCCGGCATCCTGGCGGGGTTATGCCATCGGAAAACGCAAAAACGCTTCTAGATGGCAGGGGCTTTGCCATCTGAATTGTTGGTTTCTTACTTGGATGGTACATTTTCAGCTAGGTTTACCATCTATAATCAAATCTCATGAATCCAATGGCACGAAATTACCATCCGATAGCGCGTAGGCTTCTTCCAATGGCAAAAATCAGCAGAAAATTGCCATCCGATTTCCAAAAAGATTTTCAGATGGCAACCCCCCGCTAAACACTACCATCTGACAACGGAGAAGCATGTGTGGATGGCAAAGCAATCGCACCGCGCTGAACGATAATGACAATTCAGAGACAAAACTGTATAATACAGATAATACCTGTTTTTTTCGCAAAGAGAATGCGATATCTTTACACTACGAGGTGAAGACAAGATGACAACGAGTTTGATCCTGAGTTTGCTGGCGGCGGTGGTGCTTACGCTTTGTATTCTGGTGATTCTGATCCAGTATCTGAGAGTGAAGCGCAGCTACGAGGCAATACTGACAAGCTATGAAAATCTGGAACAACTGAACAGTACCATGCGGGCCCAGCGGCACGACTATCTGAACCATCTGCAGGTGGTATACGGGTTGGTGGAGCTGGAAGAGTATGAGGAGCTTAGAAGCTATCTGGAACCTGTCTACAAGGACATGATGAAGACCGGAAAAGCGCTGAAGACTTCCATACCTGCCTTAAACGCCCTCATCAGCGCCAAGAGCGCCGAGGCAGAGCGGGCGGACATCGATATGTATATCGAGACGAAATCAGATCTTAAAGATCTTGGCATTCCGGACTGGGAGCTGTGCAAGGTTCTTTCCAACATCATCGACAACGGCATCACGGCCCTGGAAGAGAGGGAATCGGATAAGAAAATGTGGGTGGACATCCACGAGACAGAAGATTCCTACCGGTTTGAGATCGCCAATAACGGACCGATGATCGATGAAAAATGGAAGAAAGAGATTTTCAGGCAGGGTGTAACAAGTAAAAAAGAACAGGGACATGGAATGGGACTCTTTATTGTAAGCAATGTCTTAAAAGCCCATCTGGGCGAGCTGGAGCTGGAATCCGGTGAGGCAGAGACCAGATTTCGCATTACATTTCCCAAAAACAGAAAGGAGCTGTAAATGGAGACAATCACTATTATAGGAATCGTTCTCCTGCTGGCGGGCTTTGTCCTGGCCGGGTGTGAGATGATCCTTCCGGGCTTCGGTGTTCCGGGAGTTTTATCCCTCATCAGTTTCACAGCAGGAATCTATCTGAGCGCAGCCTCCCTGGAGCAGGCACTTATGATGATCGTAGTGATCCTGGTGATCCTGGCGGTGATGCTGACCATTGTGATCGTATTTTTCCATTCCTCCAAGGTAAAATCCCCCATCAAACTGGAGGAGGAGCTTGGAAAAAAAGAGAGCTTTATCAATTCCGAGGACCTGGCTTACCTGATCGGCAAAAAGGGCATCACCACTTCCGTATTAAGACCAACCGGCAAGTGCGAGATCGACGGTGTTCTTCTGGAGGTCAGAAGCGAGCAGGGATTCATTGAGATCGGAAAAGAAGTTACGGTAATTAAAATTCAGGGAAATACTATTTTGGTAAGATAATAACAGGAGGTTTTGATTATGATTTGGGAAACAGCACTTATCGGCGTTATCTTAGTAGCATTGATCATCTTTTTTGCAACCGTTCCGGTGGGACTTTGGATCTCCGCCACAGCAGCAGGAATCAAGATCAGCATCTTCAACCTGATCGGTATGAAGCTCCGCCGTGTAAAACCTGAGAAGATCGTTATGGCTCTTATAAAAGCTACAAAAGCCGGCCTGAACGTGAAGGTAAACCAGCTTGAGGCCCATTATCTGGCAGGCGGCGATGTGGACAGCGTGGTAAACGCACTGATCGCAGCTGAGAGAGCAGGCATTGCCCTTTCCTTTGAGAAAACATCCGCCATCGACCTGGCAGGACGTGACGTATTTGAAGCAGTAAAAATGAGTGTAACCCCTAAAGTTATTGAGACAGACCGCGTATCCGCAGTGGCAAAGGATGGTATTGAGCTTCTGGTAAAAGCCCGTGTGACTGTACGTACCAATATTGAGAGACTCATCGGTGGTGCCGGTGAGGAGACTGTCATTGCCCGTATCGGTGAGGGTATTGTAACAACGGTAGGTTCCTCTGAGACCCACAGCGCAGTTCTGGAGAACCCGGATAACATCTCCAAGCTGATCCTGGAAAAAGGTCTGGATGCAGGTACCGCATACGAGATCATCTCCGTGGACATTGCAGATATCGACGTAGGACGAAACGTAGGCGCAAACCTGTTAAGCCTGCAGGCTGAGGCTGAGAAAGTCATTGCTCAGGCAAAAGCTGAGGAGAGACGTGCAATGGCAGTTGCTGTTGAGCAGGAGATGAGAGCAGAGGTAGTAAAAGCCGAGGCAGAGGTTCCGCGTGCCATGGCAGAGGCCCTTAGAAACGGAAACGTAGGCGTTATGGACTACTATAAACTGCAGAACGTGGCAGCCGACACCGAGATGAAGAAGAACATCGGTTCCGGCGCATCCGCTTACGCTGATACCAAGGGCAGAGAGAAAAGCATTCAGTAATACGATCCTTAGAGATCGGAAAAAGAAACTTTCAGCAGAGGAAGGCGCGATTCATGATCAAGGTAATGCTTGTTGAGGATGAGGAAAAGATCAGGCATATTTTAAAGAAGATGATCGAAAAAGTGGAAGGCTTTCAGGTGACGGCAGAGGCAGAGTCCTTTGCCGCAGCCATCTCTCAGTTTTCGGTGGAGAGGCCTGATGTGGTTTTTGTGGATGTGGACTTAAACGGCGACAGCGGACTGGAGTGTGCCAAAGTGATGGTAAATCTGGATCCAAAGTTAAAAGTGATCTTTGCCACCGCCCACAGCGAATATATGGCCAACGCCTTTGAGATCTATGCCTTTGATTATTTGGTGAAGCCTTTTGATATGGAGCGTCTCCACAGAACGCTTCGAAGGATCCAGGCAGCAGGCGATGTGCAGGACTCCGGGCGCGCAGCAGTGGTTTCTCACTCTGACAGGGAAAAAGAAAACGGAAGACTGATGATCAAAGGAAAAGAGCAGATCCTCTTTGTGGATAAAAAGGATATTGCATTTGTGGAGCATGCGGAGAGCACTACATTGGTGGTGACGCAGAAAGAGACCTATAAGTGCAGCACCTCCTTATCCGAACTGGAGCAGAAGCTCACCGGCGATTTCATGCGCAGCCACCGATCCTACATCATCAACACCTCCATGATCTCCAAAATGGAGCCTTACGGAAGATGGACCTATGTGGTACATTTTAACGGAATCAAAGAAACCGCCCTCATCACTTCCCAGAAGTATGAGGAGCTGAAGAATCTCTATTTATAATGAAAACGATCAAAGACTACGGAAAAAATATCCGTAGTCTTTTTCTTTTTCAGGTCGCCCGGCGGGAGACTTGATTCTATATTTTATATGCTATAATATGACTATAGAAACAAAGGAGGTAACAGGCAATGGAAAAATGGAAGGATGGTATATGGGGACTTGTGACAGCGGATGCACTGGGTGTTCCGGTGGAGTTCAGAAGCCGCATGCAGATGGAGAAAGATTCTGTTATAGATATGAGAGAGTACGGCACCCATTCTCAGCCAAAAGGAACCTGGTCGGATGACAGCAGCATGGTTTTTGCAGCCATGGATAGTATCATCCGGAAGAAAGGTATTGATTATAAGGACATCATGACAGCCTTTCAGAGCTGGGTGTACGATGCGGAATATACCCCACACGGTACCGTTTTTGATATAGGAAATGCCACTTTTCAGGCGATCCGCAGATTTAAGAGCGGGGATACTCCCCTCAGCTGCGGCGGCATTGAGGAGCGCGATAACGGAAACGGCTCTCTTATGAGGATCCTTCCGGTATGTCTGTACCTCATTGACAGGGAGAAGAAGTGCTGCATGTCCGCAGATGAAGAGGTGCAGACCATTCACAACGCATCTGCCCTGACCCACGCGCATCTGAGAAGCATGATGGGCTGCGGCCTGTTTTACTTCTGCGTGAAGGCTCTTGTGGAGGAAAAAGAAAATGTAAAAGAGCGACTGCAGCGCGGTCTTGATGCGGGCTTCTCTTATTATCGCAGAGATTTCAGAAATTATAAGGAGCTTTCCAACTACGACAGACTCACAGATCTGGACAAATTTGAGAAGACCCCTGCGGGAGAGATCAGAGGCAGCGGATATGTGGTGGCAACCCTGGAGGCAGCCATCTGGTGCCTGCTCACCACAGGTTCTTATAAAGAAGCCACACTGAAGGCTGTGAATCTTGGAGAGGATACCGATACGGTAGGCGCGGTGACCGGTGCCCTGGCAGGCTTATACTATGGAGCGGAGGACATTCCGGCAGAGTGGATCGAGGTCCTTGCCAGAAAAGAATGGATTCAGGGACTGATCGATCAGATCATAGAATAGAAGCTTTATACCCGTTTCATAACCTGAGACAAAGAGCGTAATCCCTCTGTAGCTCCATAGCTTTCCACCGTGCAGGAGGCTGCGGCGCAGGCGAAGCGGCAGGCTTCGATGGAGGTGAAGCCGTGGGAAAGTCCGTACAGAAAGCCTGCGGCAAAACAGTCGCCGGCTCCGGTGGAATCCACAGCGTGGATGCCCGGAACGGCAGGAATCCTGAGTATGCGGTATCCGGCATCTGACGATTCATGTATTTCCGGAGGCAGATGAATGGCGGTATGAGCAGAATGCGCTGCTTCACAGAAAACGCATCCCTTTTTTCCGGTTTTGATCACTGTGTGAGCAGCTCCGGCGTCAACCAGAAGTTTTGCGTTTTTTACCGGATCAGTTTCTCCAGTGAGCATCGCAGCTTCCTCCGCGTTTGGCAGCAGGTAATCCACATAGGGAAGAATACCGGTGAGATCAGAGAGGGTCTCACCTTTTTTAGGCTTTGTCATATCCATCACCAGGGTGCGCCCCGGTGTTTCTTTTATTTTACGGCAGATACGCTCCATGGCGGGAATATCCAGTGCGTGGGAGACAAAGAGACTTGCAAAGCTTATGATTTCCCCGGCATGGGTAAGATGGGGAAGAATATCCTTCTCGGACAGCTTTCGAAGGCTGCTCTTTGGATTGGTGAGGAAGCGTCTCTCCCCGGCGGAATCTACAAGAACAATGTTCATGCCGGTATCCAGCCCTTCCCGGACAGTGATGCCATGAAGGGAAAGTCCCCGGGAAGCCAGATGATCCAGAATCTTCTGCCCTGCCTCATCTTTACCAAGAAGTGTGATGAGCTCCGGCATCTCTCCAAGCCTGGAAAGAGCAATGGTTTCATTCAGTGCGTCCCCTCCAAAGGTCATGCGGATACTGTCCATGGCCTGGGAGCCGTTCTCATATAAATGCTTAGCATCCACCGGTCCCGCCAGAATATCTAAAATGGCGGCACCGATGATGGTGATCTTTTTATTCTTCATTCTCTGCCAAAGCCCCCTTAGCAGCCAGCTCTTCCTCCAGGGCCTTTCGCTCCTGAATATGCTGAATCTCCTCCTGGATGATATCGCCCATGCTCTTTTCATCCAGATCCAGGGTCTCTGTTCCGGAGACAGAGTGATCCGCAAAAGCATCAAAGTAAGTCTGCTTCTGCTCCAGAATATCCATGATGCGCTCGTCGATGGTATCCTCGCAGAGCAGTCTGTAGACCAGCACGTTTCTGGACTGTCCCATGCGGTAAGCGCGGGAGATGGCCTGATGCTCCACGGACGGTTTTAACTGAGGCTCACAGAGGATGACCACGCTGGCGGACTGGATGTTGAGACCGGTTCCGCCGGACTGGATCTGCGCCAGCAGCACGGAGCCTGCAGGTGCCTGGTCAAATTCATCAATAATTTCCTGCCGGCGCTGAGGCGGCACGGAACCGTTGATGGGCTGGGAGCAGCGGTCACCTAAGTATTCGCGGATGCGCTCAATGGTGTTCAGGAAGAAGGAGAAGACGATGATCTTCCGGCCCTCTTCCTCCGCCTCTTTGATGATCTCCATCATACGCTGGGCCTTGCAGGAATCTTTAAGATCCTTAGAGGCATTCCAGGATACCTGCCGGATTCCCGGAAAATTCTTGGCATAGACATGGGCCTCGTAGACGATCCGCTCTTTTAAGGAAAGGCTCACCCACTCTCTGTTTTCAATGAGCTCAGGGAGCTCGCTTAATACATCTTCTCTTTTTCTTCTATAATATACCGGGGCAATGGCCTCGCGGAACTGCGGTGCGGAAACCAGATAAGCCATCTTTCTGACTTTGTTTGCCACCTCAGGATTCAGGATATCGATGAGAGAGATCATCTCATCCACCTTATTTTCCAGAGCGGTTCCTGTCATAAACAGCATGCGCTCGGCGTGGGCGCTTAAGGCTTTCACATTCTGAGTCCTTCTGGCCTCCGGATTCTTAATATAATGGGCCTCATCCACAATGAGCAGTGAGAATTTAAAATCTTCCTCCAGCTCCATAAAGCCTGTGGTCTCAAAGGTGGTAACTGCCACACCGCCGGTCTTAAGCCAGGAGCGCAGAGCACGTTTGCGGTCGCCGCCATGGATGCGGGTGACCCGAAGCTTGCTCTTTTCCCCCACTTCCTTGCACCAGTTAGGCAGAACGCTGGCCGGACACACAACTACAAAATGCTTTGCACCGGTATTTCTTAAGGATACCATGGTGGCGATGGCCTGGATGGTCTTTCCAAGACCCATCTCATCGCCAAGCAGGATATTTCCCTGGTGAAGGGCGTATTTGACACCCCACTCCTGGTAGCGGCGCAGGCTGCAGTTTAAGCCGTCCGGGAATAGGCTTTCCTCCTGTACCTCCCTTGCCAGATCCTCCGGAAGACCGTAGATCTGGTCATCATTTCCAAGAAGCCCCGGAACCAGTTCCTCCAGGATGCTGATGTAATGAACTGTGTTTTTCTCAAAATCCTCCCAGGCTTCCTCCTCCGATGCGTCCACCAGCTTTGCAGCCTCCGAAAGCCGGTTTACTTCTCCGGCAAACTCACTGCTCAGTGTATCCACAAAGAAGGCGTAGGCATCTGCGACACGCTGCTTTCGCTCATCAGGATAGAAGAGCCAGAAGAATTCGTTTTCATATTGATTCAGCGCATTCTCCGCTCTTGTGATAGCGGAGGCGTAAGGTTTTCTGAGACTTTCCATCTCAGAGGCCAGCGCTTTTCTTTTTTTATAGAGAAGGATCTCCTTCACAAGGCTGCCTGCTTCCGGTGTTTTATCATCGGCGTTCAGCTTTAAATGCAGGCCTTTTTTAGCCGCCTCCGCATAGGTCTCCGCCCTCTGTTTGATCAGGAAGGATGCGTCCCAGCTGATTCCCTGGATGGATTCCAGCTGATATCTGGTGGCGGTGAAAATATCCGCCATGGTGTCAAAGCCGTTGTCGTGAAGGGTCTTTACTCTGATGCCGCTCTTGTCGCGGTTCAGCTCATCCACAGAAATATCTTTTAAAAGCTCCAGAAGCTTCACCGCAATGCAGCGCTCTGCCGCCTCCTCTATGGTTTTGCAGTTTTTATCCAGAGCATCTGCCGGACCGGAGATGCCCACTTTAAGAGCCGCCACTTTTTCCCGAAGCTCTGCAATTTCAGGAATGGCACCCTTCTGCTTCAGAAATGCGCCGTCGGTATTCTCGGCCGTCAGGCGGAAGAGGTCTTTGTCGGATTCAAATTTCTGCCAGGCCTCTGCCTCGGAAACCTGTTCTATCTTTTTCAGAAGCTGGGTGAAATTGCCGATGATTCTGGCATAGTCGGTGTTGGTCAGCTCCATCAGCATGAGGTAGGCTGCCTCTGCCCGCTGTTTTCTCTCCTTGCCGGTGAAAAGCCACTGGAATCCGCTCTGTCCGGGGGCCAGATCCATGAGGGCTGTCTTCACACCCTTATCCAGCTCCTTCAGCTCCTGCCCCTTGGCGGAGACCGGACTGCTGAGATTGCAGGAATAGAGGGTACGGATCAGCTCCCCCATCTGGGCGCGGGCGTTCTCTTTTTCCTCCTGCATAAGGAGCTCTTCCCTGCAAAGGCGCAGAAAGGCGCCGCTCTCAGCCAGAGCGTGGAGTTTTTCTCTGGCAGAGGTGTAATATCCCTCGGTGCTTCTCACGATCTTTGAGAGCTGCTGGGATAATTTCCGGTATTTGTCTGTAAGTTCTTTTGCCTCCTGGCTGGAGAAAAGTCTTGCCATGGTGTACCTCGCTTTTATAGTCATATAAACTTATTGTACAGAAAAAACAGACAGTTGAAAACAAAAACATATGTCTGATATAATCTGAGCGGAAATTTTTGAACAATGGGGGTCTGAAGATGGCAGAAAAATTATTATTTTTGGATCTGGATGGAACAGTGATCTGGCCCGGAAGCTTTGAGATGCCGGAGTCGACGGAGAGAGCGATCGCTAAGGCCAGAGCCAACGGACATAAAGCGATCATCTGTACAGGAAGAAACATGGGCGCTATCCGCCCGGTTTTAAAATATGGTTTTGATGGGATCATCGCCAGCGCCGGCGGTGTGATCCAGCTTGGGGACGAGGTACTTTCCGACACACCTATGCCGGAGGATGAGACGAAGGAGGCCATTCGTGTTCTCCGGGAAAACGGCGTGGCTATTACGGTGGAGACCTATGATTACATGTTCCTGGATGAGAAGATCTATGAGATCGTGGGACGCGCTGCCTCTTCCACGGAAAACTCCGAGCTGGTGCGCCTTCGTAAGCAGTCGGATGAGCAGCTGCACTGCCGTCCTCTGTCGGAGTACCGTGGGGAGCCGGTCTATAAGATCCTGCTTCTATGGGAGGAGGAATCCCAGATCGAAGTCCCGGAAAAGGTTCTGGGAGACCGGTATTTCTTTGTAAAGCACGTAAGAGATGAGAACGGACTTCTGAACGGAGAGCTCATAAACCGCAGAGTGGGAAAAGGAAAAGCGCTCAGGCAGGTTACGGAATACCTGCAGAAGGATATCGCCGACACCATCGGCTTGGGCGACAGTATGAATGACTACGAGCTGATTGCAGCCGCGGGCTACAGCGTCTGTATGGGAAACGGACCGGAGGCACTGAAAAAGCTTTCGGACTATGTATGCCCGGATCAGGCAGATGACGGGCTGGCTGAGGCTTTTCTGAAACTGGGACTGATCTGATGAAAATATTCTATTTCCATAGTTTGTATTCATGTAAATGCTTTACTTGATTAAAGAGCTTGAACTGTGATATAATCAACCTTACGGTAACATGCCAGTATATCAGTTGAGGAAAAAACAATGGCTAAGAAATCAATACAGGAACTGGTTTACGATGAACTGAAAAGAAATATTATCTCTCTTCATCTGAAACCGGGTCAGGCTATGAGCACCCAGGAGATCGCCACCAAGTTAAATGTGAGCCGCACACCGGTCCGGGAAGCATTTCTCCAGCTCCAGTCAGAAAATCTCATCACCATGATCCCCCAGAAGGAGACAGTGGTTTCAAAAATCAACAGAAGTTATATAGAGCAGGAAAAGTTCATCCGGGAATGCCTGGAGATGGGCGTGATAGATATCTTTCTGAAAAAGAGAAGCAGCAGTGATATCCGCAGAATGGCAGAATTTGTGGAAGCACAGAAGAGATTCGTGGCGGAAAAAGATCCGGTAGGGTTTGTAGAGGCCGACGACCTGTTCCACAAGGTGCTCTTTGAGGCCACCGGGCAGGAGATGGCCTGGGATACTATTTCCGGAAAGAACGGTCACTATAAACGCTTCCGAATCCTTTTTGTACAGACAAATGACGTGGCAGAGAGCTCCGTGCGTCAGCACGCGGAGATCGTCCGTCTGCTGGAACAGGGGGAGGACGATCTGGTGAGAAATGCGCTTAAGGCACATATCCAGAGACTGGATATCGATAACTCTGAGGTTATCCGGAGCTATGCAGACTACTTTGAATCCGAGGATGAGAATCCGCAGGAGAGAAGGATCGGTACTTTATAAGAAGTTTTTGTTTATAAAACAGAATATGTAATGGGAAGATGTTATGGATCATCGGCAGAAGATCTATAGCATCTTTTTTTGTGCATTTTATAAAAAAACGGCTGAATAAAACTGTGAAGAAAGTATAGCCTGTTAAAAAGTGACTAAAATTTGTTTGAAAAGATTAGATATTTTGACAATATTGACGCTAACATGCTAGTATGTTAATATGTCAGTACAACAAATAAATTATTTTTCCAAGGAGGAAAACACTATGAAAAAAAGATTTGCAGCACTTTTATCTCTTGCTATGGCAGCATCCGTATTCACCGGCGCTATGGCTGTACAGGCAGACACCACTCTGAAAGTTAACACCGCACTCAGCGAGACCGACCCACTGTTCCTTGCTCTTACCGAAGTTTTTGAGAAAACTGTAGAAGAGAAGACCAACGGTGAGGTTCAGGTAGAGATCTACTCCGGTTCCCAGTTAGGAACTGATGAGGACGTTCTTGAGCAGGCTATCGTAGGCGCAGGCGTAGGCGTTATCACCGACCCAGGCCGTCTCAGCAACTATGTATACGATATCGGTGTACTTCAGGCTCCATACATCGCTGACAGCTATGAGGATGCTCTTACCTTATTCGAGACCGAGACCTACAAAGGTCTTAAAGAGCAGGTTGAGAACTGTGGATTCCAGATCCTTTCCTTCAACTACTTCCAGGGCGAGAGAGAGCTCTTCACCAAAAATCCGGTTGCTACCCCAGACGATCTGAAAGGACAGAGAATTCGTTCTTCAGGATCCCAGGTTGTAACCAGCACTCTTGAGGCTATGGGCGCTAACACTTCCGTACTTGCATGGTCCGAGGCTTATCAGGCACTTCAGCAGCAGGTTATCGAGGGTGTTGAGGTTCACCTTTCCGCAGCAGTTGGTTCTTCCATGCAGGAGGTTACCAAATACCTTGCATTCACCGGACATCAGCAGCTTCTTACCGGTCTTGTAATTTCCCAGAGCTGGTTCGACAAACTTACCGACGAGCAGAAACAGATTCTTCAGGATGCTTCCTTCGAGGCTGGTAAAACTGCATCTGAGAACGTTATCGCAAGAAACGACGAGTACCTTCAGACTCTGACCGAGGGTGGTATCGAGGTTATCGAGTGCGACAAAGAGGCTTTCAAAGCAGCTTGTGATTCCGTATATGACGTTCTGAAATATACCGAGATCAAAGAGGCTCTTGACGCTGAGCTTGGACGCTAATTAAAAGTTTTACAGATATTAAAGAAACAGAAAGAGGTTTAGGAGGTCACCTATGTTAAAAACATTGGAGAACGGACTGAATAAAGTGGAAACATTTATCGTCTGCCTCGGCCTCATGGTTCTTATCTTTACAGTATTTGCAGCCGCTGTTCTGAGATTCTTCGGTATCGACATGTCCATGTCCACCGACCTTGCTCAGTTAGTATTTGCCTGGGTCAGCTTCATTGGAGCTGACCTGGCTATGCGTAAAGATAAGCATATGGGTGTCGATATGCTGATCGAGAAATTCCCGCTTCCGGTCATCAACGCAATTTACCTTTTCAACTATATCCTGATCTTAGGCTTCCTGGTATTCGCAGTTCGTTACGGTATCAACCTTTGTATCGTAAACTCCGCAAGAAAATACCAGACTCTTTACATCAGCTACTCCTATGCAACCGCAAGCTGCCCTGTAGGATGCGGTCTGATGTGCATCTCCGCTGTGAAACACATTGTTCAGTATGTGAAGAACATCATGAACCATGATTACACCAGCATTATGAAAAAAGAGGAGGAGCCGGCATTATGATTATTCTTGGAATTACTTTCGTAGTACTCTTGGCAATCGGACTTCCTGTAGCATTTACAGTAGGTATTTCCGCATTATCCTTCTTTATTACCGAGCAGGTTCCTGTACAGATCGTTGTACAGAAGATGGTAAGCAGTACCCAGTCATTCTCTCTTCTTGCAGTACCTTTCTTCGTACTTGCAGGTAACCTGATGAACGAGACCGGTATTACTTCCCGTCTGATCAAATTCTGTAACCTTGTAACCGGTCACATGAGAGGCGGTCTCGCACAGGTATCCGTATTACTTTCCTGTCTGATGGGTGGTATTTCCGGTTCCGCTACAGCTGATGCAGCTATGGAGAGCCGTATTCTTGGACCTGACATGGAGAAACGTGGTTACTCCAGAGGCTTCACCGCAGCGATCCTTGCTATGGGTGGTCTTATCACTTCCACCATTCCACCATCACTTGGTCTGATCCTTTACGGTGTTACCGGTGAGGTTTCCATCGGACGTCTGTTCCTTGCAGGTCTTGTTCCTGGAATCCTTATGACCGTAGTTCTGATGGGCGCTGTAGCTATCATCTCCAAAAAACGTGATTACAAACCTGAGCATGAGAAATTCCCAAGCTTTGGTGAAGTAATGAAGGGACTGATTGAGAACATCTGGGCTCTTATGTTCCCAATCATTCTGATCGTTGGTATCCGTTTTGGTATCTTCACTCCATCTGAGGCAGGAGCTTTCGCAGTAGTTTACGCTCTGATCGTTGGATTATTCATCTATCGCGAGCTTACCCTTAAGAAACTCATTGAGTGTCTTTCCACTACTGCTGTTGACCTTGCGGTTATCATGTTCATCATCATCTGCTCCAATGCATTTGGTTATGCAATCGTTACCGGTCAGCTTCCACAGACTCTGGCAAGAGCTATCACCTCCGTATCCGAGAACAAATACGTCATCCTTCTGATCGTAATGCTCTTCGTATTCTTCGTAGGTATGTTCATGGAGGCAACTGCAAACGTACTTCTTCTTACACCAATCTTCCTGCCGATCATCACTTCCTATGGATTTGATCCGGTACACTTTGGTGTAATGTATATGATCCTCATCACCATGGGTGGTATGACTCCTCCAATCGGTGTTACCATGTACACCACATGTTCTATTCTTGGATGTTCCATTCCGGTATATACAAAAGAGGCTATGCCATTCATCCTTTCCATTATTCTGCTTCTGGTTATCCTGGCTGCATTCCCGCAGCTGGTACTGTTCCTGCCAAATCTGGTATACGGAGCTTAATGCAGAATACTGAAACTCAACTAAGGAGAAACTGAAATGAGAGTATCTTTTGACGAACTTAAGAGTGAGATCAAGCGCGTGTTCGTGAAAAACGGAATGAGCGATGAGAAAGCTGATTTCTGTGCGCAGATCCACACCGAGTCCACCTATGATGGAATTTATTCACACGGCGTAAACCGTGTATCCCGCTTCGTTGATTACATCCAGAAGGGATGGGTAGACATTAATGCAGAGCCTGTAGTTGAAAAAGACCTTGGCGCTGTAAAAGTCATCAACGGAAATATGGGACCTGGAATCCTCAATGCTTTCTACGCTGCTGACCAGGCTATGGAGATGGCAGACAAATTCGGCATTGGTATGGTAGGTCTCAGAAATACTACACACTGGATGCGCGGCGGCACATACGGAAAATATGCTGCTGAAAAAGGTTATGTGGCAATCATGTGGACCAACACCGAAGCATGTATGCCGCCATGGGGCGCAAAAGAGTGCCGTCTTGGAAATAACCCATTTGTAATGGCATGCCCTGGCGAAGAGGGCGGTCCTGTAATGCTTATGGACATGGCTATCAGTCAGTATGCATACGGAAAACTTCAGGTTACCAGACTTGCAGGCAAACAGCTGCCATTCCCTGGCGGTTTTGATAAGGACGGAAATGTTACCTCTGATCCTGGTGCCATTGAAGAGTCCATGAGAATCATGCCGATCGGTTACTGGAAAGGCTCCGCATTCTCCTTCATGCTGGATATTCTTGGTTCTGTTCTTTCCGATGGTATCGGAGCAGCAGACCTGAATGCAGCTACCAAGGGATCCTGCGGCGGATGCTCCCAGATTCTCATCGTTGTAGATCCATCTAAGATCACAGATGGAGCTAAGATGAGAGACACCGTAAAACGTGCCATCGAATACATCAAGGGAGCTGAGCCTGATGAGCACAACTCCAGCATTCATGCACCTGGCGAGGGAAGCGAGAGATTCCACAAAGAGCATGATGAGAAAGGTATCTTCGTAGACGATACCGTATGGGAAGAGATTAAAGCCCTTTAATCGAATATAGTTTACTTGTTGTGAGGCACCGATTATTTTCTGTTCTTCCGGATAGGATATAATCGGTGTTTCGCACTCTGACGATTTTATATTGTGAAAAGGAGTAAAAGAGATGATTATTGATCAGATCAGCAACATGTCCCGCTATATGAGCTCACATAAAAATATTGCCACCGCACTTCAGTTCATCGCAGATCACGCAAATGATCCTGAACTGCAGGACGGAACCTACCCGATCGTTCCTGATGAGGTGATCGTTCACGTTGTGACCAAAGATACCCACGCACGTGAGGCTGCTAAGATGGAGATCCATAAAAAATTTATGGACATCCACTACATCATCCGCGGTGCTGAGAGATGTGCTGTTGCAGTTCTGCCTCCTATGGAGGAGATCGACTACAGCGATGAGACCGACAACGGTTTCTGGGACTGCGAGGATACCTTCAATGTGAGAATCGGCGAGGGCGAGTTCTACGCAGTATGGCCTCTGGAGCCTCACTGCCCACTGTGCAACGCAGGCGAGAGCGAGGAGAACGTCCGCAAATTTATTGTTAAGGTAAAAGTGGATTGATCTATGAAATAAAGTGAGACAGGGGGACAGGGACCTGGTCCAATTTTTCTGAATCAAAAATGGACCAGGTCCCTGTCTCACTTTATTAAAAGCTGATTCTTGAAAGCTGTCTCTTCACGCTTAATACAAGGTGGGAGAGCTCGCGGATGCGCTCGTCCGACATGCGGTTGATAGGAGCGGAGATGGAGAAGGCAAAGCGGGGCTGGCCGTCGGAGGAGGTGAGGGCGGCTGCAATACAGCGGACACCGTACTCGTTTTCCTCATCATCCAGCGCGTAGCCCTGGCGGCGGACTTCATCAAGCTTCTGAATGAAGGAGCTGTAATCTGTGATGGTATGCTCTGTGAGGGGGCGGATCTCGCTGTTGTCCCAGATCTGTTTGACCTGGGTGAGATCCATATCGGCTGCCAGAGCTTTTCCAACGCCGGAGCAGTACACAGGGATGCGGCTGCCCACGCGGGAGACCATGCGGATGGTGTTGGTGAAAGATTCTTCTTTATGAATATAGACAGCGTCTGTGCCCTCCAGCTGGACCAGATGGACGGTCTCACCGGATTCGTGGCAGAGCTGTTTTAAATATGGGCGGATGATCTCCAGAATATCCATGCGCTCAAGAAGGCGGTTGGACATTTCCAGAAGCTTCAGGGTCAAGTCATATTTCTGTGTGTCCGGATCCTGTCTGACATATCCCATATAGATGAGGGAGCTTAAGATGCGGTGCACGGTGCTTTTATTTAATTCCAGGCGGGTGGTGAGATCGGAGAGGGCCAGGGGGCCGTCCTCGGATAAGATCTCCAGCGCGTCAAAAAGCCTGTCTGCTACCTGGATGGGGTTCTTGCTTTCCATAAAAGGGTTCCTCTTTTCCGGTTTCTGTTTTTGGTGATTATAGCATGTTTCACATTGTGAAACAACGCCTTGTATTATGAAAAGTGCCAAAAAACAAACGTAATATTCTTGACATTTTTTCGACATATAGTATAATCCATAACAAGAGGTTTTATAATATAGAACTGCGTTCCATATTATGAAACAAATAGTGTTAATATATCACATTATGAAAAAACGGAGGAAAAAGGTTATGAACAAGGTTTTAGAGCAGCTTTCCAGCTATGGTGTAGTACCTGTAGTTGTGTTAAACGATGCTAAAGATGCTGAGCCACTGGCTAAAGCAATGGTAGAGGGAGGACTTCCTGTAGCAGAGGTTACTTTCCGTACAGATGCAGCAGAAGAGTCCATCCGCATTATGGCAGAGAAATATCCTGAGATGATCGTAGGTGCAGGTACCGTTCTTACCATCGACCAGGTTGACCGTGCAGTAGCAGCAGGCGCTAAATTCATCGTAAGCCCTGGCTTTGACCCTGAGATCGTTGATTACTGTCTGTCCAAAGGCATCTGTGTTACCCCTGGTATCATCACTCCATCCGAGCTTGCTCAGGCTGTAAAACGCGGCCTTGAGGTAGTTAAATTCTTCCCGGCTGAGCAGTTTGGCGGACTTGCTACTATCAAAGCTCTTGCAGCTCCATATACCCAGGTTAAGTTCATGCCTACCGGCGGAATCAGCGCTAAGAACATCAAAGATTATCTTGGATTCAACAAGATCATCGCATGCGGCGGAAGCTGGATGGTGAAAGGCGACCTTGTAAAAGCAGGCGAGTTTGATAAGATCAAAGACATGTGTGCAGAGGCAGTTGCACTGGTAAAAGAGATTAGAGGATAATCTACTGACGATTTCGTATAAACTGGAGGAATTTATATCATGAATTTAAATTTAAGACCAAAAGAAGAGTGTATGTTTGATGCTGTATCCCTTGGAGAGGTTATGCTTCGTCTTGATCCGGGCGAAGGCCGTATCCGTACCGCAAGATCCTTCCGCGCATGGGAAGGCGGCGGAGAGTACAACGTAGTTCGCGGCCTCAGAAGATGCTTCGGACTTAAGACCGCTGTTATCACCGCTTTCGCTGATAACGAAGTAGGTATGCTGATGGAAGACTTCATCCTTCAGGGCGGCGTTGATACCTCCCTCATCAAATGGATGAAGACCGACGGTATCGGACGCGTTTGCCGTAACGGTATCAACTTTACTGAGAGAGGCTTCGGTATCCGTGGTGCAGTTGGATGCTCCGACCGTGCAAACACCGCTATCTCCAAAGCTACCCCAGAGGACTTCGATTTTGATTACATCTTTGGAACCCTCGGCGTAAGATGGCTTCACACCGGCGGTATCTACGCAGCTCTTTCCGAGCAGGCATGTGAGACCGTTCTTGCAGCTATCAAGACCGCTAAGAAATACGGCACCATCGTATCTTACGACCTGAACTACCGTCCATCCATGTGGAGCGCAATCGGCGGAAAAGAAAAAGCTCAGGAAGTTAATAAAGAGATCGCTAAATATGTAGACGTTATGATCGGTAACGAGGAAGACTTCACCGCATGCCTTGGCTTCGAGATCGAGGGCAACGATGAGAACCTGAAAGAGCTGAACCTTGACGGATACAAGAAGATGATCAACGAGGCAGCTAAGACCTATCCTAACTTCAAGGCAGTAGCTACCACTCTTCGTGAGGTTAAGACCGCTACCGTTAACGACTGGAGCGCAATCTGCTGGGCAGACGGCGAGATCTACAAAGCAAAAGACTACAAGGGTCTTGAGATCATGGACCGTGTAGGCGGCGGCGATTCCTTCGCATCCGGTCTTGTATACGGCCTTATGACCACCGGCGATGCAGAGCTGGCAGTTAACTACGGTGCAGCTCACGGCGCACTTGCTATGACCACACCTGGTGATACCACCATGGCAAGCAAGAAAGAAGTAGAAGCTATCATGGGCGGCGCTGGTGCTCGTGTACAGAGATAATCGTTTTATAATAGATTTCTATTTATAAATACGCAGAAAAGCTGTTGTGCGGAAACGTACGGCAGCTTTTTTCTTTCATAGGAAATTGATCTTATTTTCGCTGCTGTTTGCCGTATTTTTCATCTTCTGCTATAATAGGGGAAATATGCTTGTTGCTTTGATCAGAGGAGAGAATAAAATGGCATTACTGAATATTTCCATTCAGGAGCTTACGCAGCTCATGGAGGAGAACAGAAGAAATTTTGAACGGCTTCTGCAGCTGCTGGAAGAGAGCGGCGCGGATGTGGAGAAATATAAAATCCCTGCCGGGAACGACGGGGAAGAAGAAGCAGATCTTTCAATACATATAAGTCCCACAAATATGACAGCAGATGGACGCAGAAAATGGGATCTTCTGGAGACCATGCTGGAGGAAGAGATCGAGGACTACCGGGAAAATGCAGAGGAGCTGCAGTCCATGAAGTATCTCTGCCGCACGGAAGACGAATATGCGGACATGGCACAGGAAGTGCAGGCATCAAAGGACCTGATCAATGGACTTCATAAGGCCATTGAGGGATTACAGAGAAGAGACCAGATCAGACGAGGAGAGAGTGTGAAATGAGAAAACGATTATTTGAGTCAGAAGACCATTTTATGGTGCGTGTAAAGCGTGAGGAGATCCTGGCAAAAACCGGCGTGAAAAAAAGCCTTTTTGAGACAGACCAGCACTATGAGGAGCGGGCTAAAAAGGAATACCGCGATAAGACTGCGGGCATTGAAAAGAAGCTTTTTGAATCCAGGGAGCATTTTGAACTGAGACAGGAGGCCGCCATCACTGAAAAATCCACCGGTATCGAGAGACATCCGGGTGAGGAGTACGATGACTATGTGGAGAGAGCTGAGCGTGAAGCTCTCTGCCGTAAGCACCATCTGTTAGCAGGTGCCCACGGACACCATCTGGGAGGAATCTCCGAGGCTGAGCACAGAAAGAATCAGATCCACGCCATGGAGGAGATGACCAATGTGGGCAAAAAGCTCCTGGAATCTGAGGATCACTATTATCACAGACTTCGCACAGAAGCCCTGGCAGTTCTTGGAAAAACCACGAAAAAAGCATTGGAATCTAAAAAATCCTTTATCATCAGAAGCAGAATTGAGGCATTGAAACACGATCCGGAGCTGGTGGAGAGACTGGGACTGGATAAATGGGAGGAATAAGAGAAAGATGGAAGCACTGGAACTTATGACAAGCAGACGAAGCACCAGAAAATTTCAGCAGAGACCCCTTGAGGCGAAGAAGCTGGATATGATCCTTAAGGCAGGACGCCATGCCCCAAGCGGCGGCAACTGCCAGACTACCCACTTTCTGGTAATTCAGAACAAAGAGGTTCTGGACAAACTCACAGTGATGGTGCGGGAGGCTTTTGCAAAAATGGAGGAGACTCCGGGGATGTACAAATCCATCGTGAATTCCATTCGCCTCTCCAAAGGCGGAAAATATGTGTTCCACTATGATCCTTCCGTGCTGATCGTGACTGCAAATCTTAAGGAGTACGGAAACAACATTGCGGACTGCTCCTGCGCGCTGGAAAATATGATGCTGGAAGCCAACGCCCTGGAGCTTGGCAGCTGCTGGATCAACCAGCTGAAATGGCTGAACGAGGAACCTACGGTTCTTGCTTATCTGCAGAGCCTGGGCCTTAAGGAAGGCGAGAGAGTCTACGGCGCTCTGGCTGTTGGATATGCAGATACAAAGGATGGCCTGCCGGCCAGAAATCCACTGCCCAGAACAGGCAATGAAGTGACATATATATAAGTGGGACAAGGGGACAGGGAACTGGTTCAATTTTGCGAGCAAAATGAACCAGGTCCCTGTCCCCTTGTCACACCCGGCGGTGGAATTACTGTAAGTAACGTGCCTTCAGGTCCAGAAGGGTGGCCTGGATGGCGGTGTTTTTCTTTTCGTTCAGAAGATTGTTCTTCACGGAGGCAGCTACATCTGCAAATGCAGGGGTGCTTGCTTCGTTCTTTGCATAGACTTTGATGAGGTGGTAGCCGAACTGGGTCTTAACAGGTGCGGTCACCTCGCCTACAGCTGCTGCAAAGGCAGCTTCGTCAAACTCTTTTACCATCTGACCGTGACCGAACTCGCCAAGGTCTCCGCCGCGTTCTTTGGATGGGCAGCTGGAGTATCTGGAAGCGGCATCCTCAAAGGAGATGGCACCGCTGTTCAGTTCTGCAAGGATCTCGTTCGCCTTAGCTTCATCGTCTACAAGGATGTGCTTAGCGCCTACGGTCTCACCCTTAGCGAAGCGAGCCTGGTTGGCTTCAAAGTATTTCTGTGCATCCTCATCGGTGACGGAAACGGCATTTACGATCTTCTCAATGGCCATCTGAGCCAGAATATCGCCCTTGATGGATTCCAGAGTCTCCTTGAACTCGTCGGTCTCATCGATCTTTTCATCCAGAGCAAGCTTTGTCATCAGTCTGGTGTTGATGATCTGATCCAGAACCTGTTTCTTAAAATATGGATTGGAAGCATATGCCTGCTGTTCCATAGGAAGCTTTTCCATGTATTTATTGAATTCAGCCTCGGTAATAGGGGTACCGGCTACAGTAGCCAGAATCTTTTCTTCACTCATGATCATTCTCCTTATTTCTTTAAAAATAAACCTGTATCAGTATATACGCTGGGAGGATATTTTGCAACCGGAATGCATTTTATGATATACTGGGGAGTAGTATGTTTTGGCTTTATGAAGAAGGAGATTTTTATGTTTCAGGATAAAGTAGTGGTTGTGACCGGCGGGGCACATGGAATTGGAAAATGTGTGGCTGAGGAGTTTCAGTATGCGCTGGCGGTTGGTGTGACAGCACCATTCTAAGCGGAAGAGTGGGAAACCCGATGGACATTGCCAACATGATCCTGTTTCTCTGCTCGGACAAAGCCGGCTTTATCACAGGAGAGAATATCTGCATCGACGGCGGCATGACCAGACAGATGATCTACCACGGCGAGTACGGATGGACCCTGGAATAACGGAGGATAGAAGATGTTTGGAATAGAAAAGCTATTGGATTTTGGAAAAAAGAACAGCGATCTGGAAAATATTCTGGTGAGCCTCAATGCCAACGCATCCAACAATTATAAGGATGCGGCCCAGGATAATTACAGAGAACTGCTGGAGTTGTTTGAGGAGCTGAAAAAGGCGGGAAAGCTGAAAGCAAAGCAGATCGCCTACTATCAGGAAATTCTGGATTTCTGGGCACCCCAGATGAAGAACTATACTCATTTTGACCAGAAAGCGGAGTGGGATAAATGATGGATGCAAAAAAAGTGTTTCTGGATTACGCTTCCCGGTTTGACAGCGGGAATGGAATGATCCATCTGAAGATCGTCCACACCCTGGAGGTGGTGAAGGTCATGGACCGTCTGACGGAGATGATGGGGCTGGACGGGGAAATGCGGGAGCTGGCCCATCTCTGTGCCATGTTTCACGACATCGGCCGGTTTGAGCAGGTGAAGCGGTACGGCACATTTCTGGATCACCTGAGCGAGGACCATGCTACACTTGGGTGCAGGGTTCTGAGGGAGGAGAAGCTTCTTAACGAGCTCACGAAGAGACAGCAGCAGATGCTGCTTACAGCCATTGAAAATCATAATAAATATGCCATCGAAGAAGGTCTGGATGAGGAGACCTTGCTGCTTGCCAGACTCATCCGGGATGCGGATAAGAGCGATATCTTCCGGGTATTTGCCTGCGAGGATATGGTGGATACCATGGGAGAAACTATTGAAGAGGTGGAGCAGGAGACCATTACAGACTGTGTCTACGACTGCATCTTTGCCCACCGATGTGTGGAAAAGACCATCCGGCGCACCGGCCTGGACAAATGGGTGGGCTTTCTGGCATTCTTCTTTGATATGAATTTCCCTGAAACCATGGAACTGCTCCAGGGAAACAGCTATTACAGAAAACAATTTGACGAAGCACATTTCACAAACCCGGAGACCCGCCGGAAAGTGGCGGAGATTCTGGACGAGGTGGAACGATACATTGCAGAGCGCCGGGGACAGTGTGATTGAGACAGAGATCGGAACCGGCTGTGTGGATGTGCCGGCCTGCTATAGATTCTGCAAAGAGAACGGGATCATCCAGATCATCGACCAGGACGGATTTGAAGGAGACTCACTGGACGCAGTGGACCGCCTGGGAAAACTGCTTGGCGGATTATCATAAGAAAAGAACAGCGATGGGGACAGATTTCTGTTCCCATTTTTTATTGTTGACGGAAAAATCACGAAATTTACGAAAAAGGAAAACTGTGGGGTTACAGTGCTCATTTTATGTTATAATGAACCCAAATTTGCAATTTTTTAACAGACAAACACTCTGATAAGGAGGAAAAGAATGCATAAAAGAATCAGAAAGCTGACAACGCTTCTGCTTTCCGGAGCTATGGCTGCAGGTACTGTGGCCGGCGGAAGTCTGCCGATGCTCACAGGATATGTGGTAAGTGCGGAGGAGAGCACAAAGACCCTTTTTGACATCAGCTTTGACAACGGTTCCACCGAAGGCTTTGCCATCTATATGGAAGGCGGCGACAGCAGCCTCTCCAACCGGAACGGGGAGATGGAAGTCACCATCCGCAAATGCGGAACCCTGAACTACGCCAACCAGATCTACTGGGACGGTTTTGAACTGCTTCAGGGCTGTGATTATATCCTGAGCTTTGATATTCACGGTGACCTGGCCCGCAAGGTGGATTACCGCATCCAGATGAACGGCGGAAACTACCGCGGATACGTGGACCGAAGCGTGGATGTGAAGGAAGAGGCCCAACACGTGGAAGTGCAGTTTACCATGGGCGCTGATACAGATCCTGCCCCTCGCCTCTGCTTCAATATGGGCAAATATAACGGCATGGACGAGGAGCCGGGCGAGCATCATATTTATCTGGACAACGTAAAGCTGACTCTGCTGAACGCAGGCGCAGTGCAGGAGACAGAGCCTGAACCGCTGCCGACCCTGGTGAGTGTGAACCAGGTGGGCTACCGTCCGGGAGATGAGAAGATTGCCGTAGCTACTGCGGAGGCAGCCGGCGCGGAATTCAATATTGTGAATGAGAACGGGGAAGTGGTATATACAGGCATGTTTGATGTGGCCTTTGGAGACAAAGCCACTCAGAGAGATGTCTGCCACGGTGATTTCTCTGATCTCACAGAGGATGGCACCTACACCATCATGGTGGGAGACGACATCCAGTCAGAGCCATTCAGTATCGGGGAGGCTGTGTACGAGCAGCTCTTCAAAGATACATTTAAGATGATGTACTTACAGCGCTGCGGCGTGGAGCTTACGGAGGAATATGCAGGAATCTATGCACATCCGGCCTGCCACACCACAGAGGCCACTGTTTATGGAACCGATGAGAAGAAAGAAGTAAACGGCGGCTGGCACGATGCCGGCGACTTCGGCCGATACTCCGTAACCGCAGCTAAGACAGCAGCGGACCTTCTCCTTGCATACGAAGCAAATATGGACGATCCACTGATCGCTTCCGATGATCTGGGACTTCCGGAGAGCGGAAACGGCATCCCGGATATTCTGGATGAAGTGAGATTTGAGCTGGACTGGTTCCTCAAAATGCAGGATGAAGCCACCGGCGGCGTATACCATAAGGTATCCTGCTACAACTTCCCGGGAACTGTAATGCCGCAGAATGAGACCAACGAGCTGGTGCTTGCACCGATCGCAGCAACTTCTACTGCTGACTTTGCCGCTATCATGGCCAAGGCTGCTGTGGATTATGCAGAGATCGATGCCGCTTTTTCCGAAACCTGTCTGGACGCAGCCATGAAGGCATGGGATTACCTGCAGAATAACCCGCACAAGGGCTTCACCAACCCGCCGGAGATCTCCACCGGAGAGTACGGCGACGGTTCTGCAAAGGATGAGATCTACTGGGCTGCAGTGGAGCTTTATCTGGCAGGCCAGGCACTTGGAAGAGAGACCATCGATGCGGATGCCATTCCATCTGAGACCAGCCCGGAGCTTGGCTGGGTGGAGATTGGAGGCTACGGACTTTATGATCTTGCAACCGCAGAGGTTTCCGGTGATAAGATTGAAAAACACGCAGAGGCTGCTAAGAAGAAGCTTCTGGATAAAGCCAATGATCTGAAGAAGCTCTCCGAGAGCGACGGATATTTTGTGACACTTGGAACCTGGGGTTATTACTGGGGCTCCAACATGGGTGTGGCAAACAACGGTATGCTGCTCCTCTTTGCGGAGAAGCTTACAGGAGATGCATCCTACAGAACCACAGCTGAGAAACAGCTGGATTACCTGCTGGGCGTGAACGGAATGGCCTTCAGCCATGTTTCCGGATTCGGAAGCAATTCCATGAAGGATCCGCACCACAGACCATCCCAGTATATGCAGCAGGCAGTACCGGGAATGCTCTCCGGTGGACCAAACGCAGGAAGAGAGGACCCATACGCAGCACAGGTGCTGAAGGGAGTAAAAGCCCCGGCTCTCTGCTACGTGGATAATCAGCAGAGCTATTCTACCAATGAGGTAGCCATCTACTGGAACTCCCCACTGGTATATCTGATAGCGGGTATTTAATAAACATAATATAAAGAGGAGGATCATGATGAAAACGAAACTGAAAAAAAGTCTGCTTTGTCTTTTCGCGCTGTTCGTTCTTCTGGCAGCAGCTGTACCTGCTTTTGCAGCAACCCCGGCTAAGGTGCCGCTCAGCAGCATCAGCAGCTCTGCATATAATAAGATCACCATCAAATGGGCAAAGACATCAGGCGCAACTGACTATTATGTCTACTACAAGGAAGCCGGAACAAGCGGCTGGAAGAAACTGACAAAAGTGGGATCCACTGTGACGAGCTACACCCACACAGCATCTTCTGCTTATCCGATCGTAGTTGGAAAGAATTATCAGTATACTGTCAAAGCTTACAATTCCGGCAGTAAGACCTACGGAACCTATGATACCAACGGTCTCACTGCTAAGACTGTGCCGAATACCGTTACCAATATGACTGCAAGTCTGGACACCACAAAGACCAAGGTCGTTGTGAAATGGGATAAGGCCGGCGGCAGTGATAAATATTATGTATATCGCAGATCCACACTGAATAACAAGTGGACAAACCTTGGATCTACCACAGGAACTACTTTTACAGACAGTAATCCTTGTAAGGGAGAGAATAATCAGTATACTGTTAAATCCTGTTATTCTGCTACCAAGGCTTATGGTGCATATGAGGCAGGACCGAAGGTTCTTATGAGTGCCACACCGGCTACTCCTGTTGTAAATCCTGTAAGCTATGACCCTTCCGGTAATACGGTCACTGTTACATGGAAAGCAGCACAGTATGCATCTAAATATCGTGTTTATTACAAAGAAGACGGAGGAAGCTGGATCAATCTTGCAGATGTGACAGGAACTTCCTACAGCGCAAAGTTACCTATTGAAAAAACAAAAGATTACTATTTCACTGTAAAAGCATACAACAGCCCATCCAAACTCTGGGGCTCTTACCAGAAACCGGGCGCTTTGCTTGCAGGAACCAAACCAACCCCAACACCAACCAAGGCTCCGACAGCAACACCGAAACCAACGGCTACCGCAACACCAAAGCCAACGGCAACCCCGACTAAAGCGCCAACAGCGACACCAAAGCCAACAGCAACCCCAACTAAGTCGCCAACCGCGACCCCAACTACCACAGCAACCCCAACAACAAAGCCACCGGCAACG
>JAGHUU010000132.1 GCA_018064695.1 Candidatus Blautia equi
GCACGCTTTACCAGAGCCTTGGCATCGGTGACACCGTCCATATCGCTCATTTTGGTATGGCAATGGAGCTCCACGCGCTTCTGCGGAGCTGTGTCTGTACGCGGTTTTCTGGTGTCAGCGGACTTTTTCATGCCGGTGATGGAACCGATGGTGAGCTCGCTGTCAAAACGGTCAATGGTGGTGACGCCGCGGAGCTTGATAAATGCGCCTTTTTTCACCGCGCCCTTAATATCCTCCACCATCTCGTTTCTTAAAAACATCTTTACGGTGATGCTGTCCGTAAAGTCTGTGATCGGGAAGATGGCGATGGTCTTCTCGTTTCGGATCTCACGGAATTCGATCTCCATGACCTGTCCGGAAACGATGACCTCTCCCATCTCGCCGGTAATGCTCTCCAGCGTGATAGGATCGCCCTCGAAATCTTTTCCGTAAATGACATCCGGGTTGCTGTCTTTTCTGTAGCTGCCAAGATACTCCCCTCGGCCGCCTTTTTTATCAAAGGTCTTCTGTTCCTTAGGCTCGGCAGGTTTCTTATCTGTTTTTTCGGCAGCTTTCTTTGGAGCAGCCTCCTCCGTCTTTTCTGTTTTTTCTCTCTTTTCTGTCTGCTCTGTTTTCTCCTCTATCGGAGCCTCAGCCGCAGACTGCTCTTCGCTCTTGCCGCCCATGCCGGCGTTCTTAAGAACGTTTTCCACTTCCTGACGGATCTGGATCTCGGCGTTCTTTCTGTAACGGCTCTCCTCTGTCTCCACATAGATCACTTCGATCTTAAGATCCATGCCGCAGCGCTCGCAGAATACCTTCTGCAGATATTCCACCAGAATGGTGCCCTTATCTCTGGAAATGACAGAGTCCGGCATGGTGATCTCCATGGTGTTTGTGTCAGGGAAAACGATCTCCGATCTTTTAAACAGGTTGTATTCCAGCATGTTGAAATTTCGAAGCTCAAGCTCCATGCTGGAGCGGTAGGCAGAGAGAAAATTCTCCGGGTTATACTGTCTGGAAAGATAAAAGCGCTCGATGATCTTTACTGTGACATTAAGCCCCGGGAAGCACTGCTTTGCGATCTGCTCCTCCAGTGCCAGGATATGCTTTTTATGGATCCAGACATTACTTCTTAAATAGACCCAGACCTTATCCCTGGCAGGGTTGCACGATACCTTGGATACCTGGGAGATATTCAGGAATTCCTGCAGTTCTGTATTCACTTTTAAATTGGGAAATACTTCAAAAAAATCCTTTACCACAAAAATTTCCTCATTGATCTGATTTGTTTATTATAAGGGTTCAGGCCTTCCAGTTCGGAAGCTCCTCGCGAAGGGTTGCAAGCAGCTCTGCCTCCGGTACCTTCTTTATAATCTCACCATGTTTGATGAGAAGGCCTACGCCCACGCCGCCGGCAATGCCGATGTCGGCTTCCTTTGCTTCTCCCGGCCCGTTCACCACGCAGCCCATAACGGCTACCTTGATATCCAGCGGGATATCCTGTACCATGGTCTCCACCTGGTTTGCAAGGCCAATGAGGTCGATCTGGGTTCTGCCGCAGGTTGGGCAGGATACCACCTCAATGCCGCCTTTTCTAAGGCCGAGAGTCTTAAGTACTCTCTTGGCGGATTTGATTTCCTCCAGAGGTGCACCGGTCAGAGATACACGGATAGTATCGCCAATTCCCTGGTTCAGAATGATGCCAAGGCCAATGGCGGATTTGATGTTTCCGGAATATAAAGTACCTGCCTCTGTGATACCTACGTGAAGCGGATAGTCTGTCTTTTCTGCAATGATCTCGTGGGCTTTTGCACACATCAGGACATCGGAGGATTTGATGCTGATCACCAGATTCTGATAGCCCAGTTCCTCAATGATGCGGACCTTATCCAGTGCGCTCTCCACAAGTCCTTCTGCTGTTACGCCGTGGTATTTCTCCACCAGCTCTTTTTCCAGAGAGCCGCTGTTTACGCCCACGCGGATCGGGATATTGTATTCTTTTGCCTTATCCACAACGGCTTTGATTCTTTCAATGCTGCCGATATTTCCCGGGTTGATGCGGATCTTATCCGCGCCGTTTTCAATGGCTGCAATGGCCAGATGATAGTCAAAATGGATGTCTGCAACCAGCGGGATATGAATGCGCTTTTTGATCTCAGAGAGTGCTTTTGCAGCTTCCATGGTAGGAACCGCACAGCGGATGATCTCGCAGCCGGCATCCTCAAGGGCAAGGATCTGTGCTACGGTAGCCTCCACATCCTCGGTTTTTGTGTTGGTCATGGACTGGATGAGGATCGGGTTTCCCCCGCCTATTTTTCGCTCTCCGATCTGAATAACTCTGGTATGGTCACGATACATGTTCTTTTCCTCTTTTCTATAGAAATGATGAATCAGACTTAACAGAGAAAAAGGTCCGTGATTGGACCTTTTTCTTTTGTATGTACATTATTAGCTGCGGATCTCAAGAAGTTTGGCTTTCAGCTCAGCTTCCATTCTGCGCATCTCGCCCTCTGCTTCCAGTCGTTTGTTTCTTCCCTCTGTCTGGATCTGAAGAACATCATCAAAGGTTTTAATGAGGTTTGCGTTGGTCTCTTTCAGAGTTTCGATATCTACGATACCTCTCTCAGATTCCTTAGCGGTCTCAACGGTAGCCATGTGGAGTTTCTCAGCATTTTTCTTAAGAAGCTCGTTGGTTACGTTGGATACTTCTCTCTGTGCCTCTGCTGCCTCGGTGGAGTGAGCGATGCCAAGAGCAAGTACCATCTGGCTCTTCCAGAGTGGAATGGTGTTTACGATGGTGGTCTGGATCTTCTCTACCATAAGGGTATCGTTGTTCTGAACCAGACGGATCTGCGGAGCTGTCTGAAGAGCGATGATTCTGGTAAGCTCCAGGTCATGGATCTTCTTCTCAAAACGGGTACATTTATCATCCAGGTCTTTGGCAGCCTGTGCATCCTCAGGAAGTCCGCTGTCCATAGCCTTCTGTTTTAACTCAGCAAGCTGACCTGTACGAACCTCTTCCAGTTTTTTCTTACCTGCAAGGATGTACATGGAAAGCTCTTTAAAGTATGCAAGGTTCTGATCATAGAGCTGATCCAGAAGTGCGGAATCCTTAAGGAGACGAACCTGATGTTTCTGCAGTGCTTCCACGATCTGCTGGATGTTTACTTCTGCCTTGTTGTATTTGGTCTTCATGGTCTCTATTTTATTCTCAGCCTTTTTAAAGAGACCAAAGAAGCCGCCTTTTTCCTCGGTAGCATCAAAGTTTTTCAGCTCAGTAACAATGCCTGTGATGAGATCTCCTGTCTCACCGAGTTCCTGAGTCTTAACGTTTTCCAGAGCCTGGTCGGAGAAGCTGGCCATCTTCTTCTGTACGCTGGCACCGTACTGGAGGATCAGGTTGGTGTCCTCAATGTTGATGGTGCTGGAAAAATCATCTACCATCTTCTGCTCTTCAGGGGTAAGTACGATTCTGGCAAGTTCTTTCTGTGCCTCTGTCATCTCAGGCTGAACTTCCATAACTGCCGCTGCAGCTGCTGCCTCTGCCTTTGGCTCCTCAGGGATCTGCGGAACTACGTCCGGGTCCAGTGTAAGGGTGATGGTTGGTGTGGTTTTCATTTCTTCCATGATGGTCTCCTTTTCTCTTTCTCTGATTTTTCTTAGTGGGTTTCCATGGTCATTCCGTCTTCGGTAAGTCCTTCCTGCGCAAGAAGGGTATTTAATACAGATATATCACTGTTCACATCCCAGACTGTTTCCTGGAATACGGAATCCATCAGCTTCTCAAATGCAAGATTTAATGTGTCAATGGTGGTCTCGATATTCTGTTTCATGGTTTTTACATTCTCACCCTGGTAGCTCTGTGCGTCCATATCGGCATAGGCTTCCAGAAGTTTGATGGCGGTAGGAAGATAATAGTCCATCATCTGCTGCAGATGGCGGATGATCTCCGGATGCTCCTGGGCTCTCTGGAAGATCTGATCTACGATGTTTTCCATGCGGTTGATCTTGGCTGTGATATCCTCACCCGGAATTGCAATATTCAGTACGTGGATGCGCTCCAGATAAGCATTGCCTTTATCAAGAACGGCTTTCACCTCCGGAGAAAGCTCTTTGCCTGCTGCCGGTGCTGATTTGGCAGCGGCCTGCGCCTGCTGCTGTTCTTCTTTTTCTTTACGAAGGGCATCGGAACGAAGGGTGGTGCGGAGGTACTGCTCATAAGTCTCCTCCGAGGTGATCAGCATGGTCTCCTGATAGTCCATATGGCCCTCCGGGAACCAGTTGTTGTCCACCATGTATTTGATGTCGTCCCTTACAAAGGAATCGGGTTTTCCTACTGCTGAGCCGAGGGTCTTAAGGGTAGCATAGGTCTTGTCCCCAAGCTTTCTCAGATATTTTTTGAAACGGCTCACGCGGGTGACGCCCTTGATTCCGGAAAGGAGCAGCCATGCACTTAAGCCGGCCAGCAGAAACAGGGGAACAAACCCGATGCTTCCGGTGCCTGCCACCAGTGCTACCAGAAGGCCGGCCAGCAGACCGCTTAAGGTAAGACCGCCAAGGATCCCTCCAAAGACGATTTTCAGAATGCTGGAGGTTCTGAAGCTTTTCACTGCTGCGTAAAGGGCAGGAATCTGATTGTATTTTTCGATCTCAGCCATTCTGGCCTGCTCCGCGCGCTTTGGCATGCTGGCTCTGTACTGGCTGATGGTTTTATTTACCATTGTAGTAAAGGAGCGCTCATCCTGATAGATGCCTATGATCTCATTTACCTTGTCTACAACAACGCGGGCATCCTCCAGGGCATCCTGGATGGTGTCGCCGAGATTTTTCATATCTTTGTCTTTCATGTTACTCTCTCCGATTTAATCATGATCTCTGTAAAAATGAATTTAAACCTAATCTATATCATAACAGACTTACTGTCAAAAAACAAGAGAAGCCCCTCTTTCCCTGCGGAAATCTCCCGGTTATATTGTTACTGTTCACTGGCAAGCCAGTAAACAGTAACTTCGCAGGCATATTTGAAGTTTTGCTGCGCAAAAATGCCTGCTCACCCCTGAATCACTTTCT
>JAGHUU010000062.1 GCA_018064695.1 Candidatus Blautia equi
GTTGTCAGCGTGGGTGATATTGTAGAAGTAAAGGTAATGAGCGTGGATCTTCAGAAGAAGAGGATCCAGCTGACCATGAAGGGTATCTGAGATGGGAAGAATTAAGAAGGTAACAAAACAGACAGATAACAGATTCCTGAATATGTATGCCTTAAAGGCAGAGAACCGCAAGGGCGGCGAGGTGAACTACTTCGTAGCCTCCAGATGGGATACGCCGGAAGAGATGAAGTTATCCACAAAGGATAACCGTCCCGATGGGATGGCGATCTACAGCCTTTACGGAGAACAGAAGGATAAGATCGTACTGATCCGTCAGTACCGTTATCCGCTTGACGGCTTTATCTACGAATTCCCGGCAGGACTTGTGGAACCGGGAGAGGACTGCCGCAAGGCAGCGATCCGCGAGATGAAGGAGGAGACAGGACTTACCTTCCATCCAATCGAGGTTCCGGAATATTTTGAAAAGCCGTTTTATACCACCATCGGCATGACAGATGAATGCTGCGGCATGGTCTATGGATGGTCGGACGGAGAGATCAGTCTGGCAGGTCTTGAGGATACCGAAGAGCTTGAAGTTGTGATTGTTGACAGAGAGGAAGCAAAAAGGATCTTAAAGGAAGAAAATGTTGCGATCATGTGCGCCTATATGCTGATGCACTTTATCGCAGATGAAGATCCATTTCAGTTTTTAAAATGATATTTGAAACATTTAGTGAAAAAGAAACCTATGAGATAGGGAAAAAGCTTGGCCTGGAAGCAAAAACGGGCCAGGTTTATGCGCTCCTGGGAGATCTGGGAGTAGGAAAGACAGTATTTACAAAAGGGTTTGCAGCAGGCCTTGGCGTGACCGACCATGTAAGCAGCCCGACCTTTACCATCGTTCAGGTGTATGAGGATGGCAGAATGCCATTTTATCATCTGGATGTATATCGTATCGGTGATATCGAAGAGATGTACGAGATCGGTTATGAAGACTGCTTCTTCGGAGAAGGAGTCAGCCTTGTAGAGTGGGCGAACCTCATTGAGGAGCTCATGCCGGAGGATACGATCACGGTTACGATTGATAAGGATCTGGAAAAGGGATTTGATTATCGGAGGATTGAAGTAAGATGAAGGCACTTGGAATAGACAGTTCCGGAATGGTAGCCTCTGTTGCAGTAGTAGAGGATGACCAGCTTCTGGCAGAATATACCGTGAATTATAAAAAGACACACTCCCAGACATTGCTTCCTATGCTGGATGAGATCGTGAAGATGACAGAGCTTGACCTGTCCACAATCGATGTGATTGCCGTGTCTGCAGGTCCTGGATCCTTTACGGGACTTCGTATCGGAAGTGCTACGGCCAAGGGACTTGGACTGGCACTTGATAAGCCGATCATCTCCGTACCGACTCTGGAAGGGATGGCGATGAATCTTTCCCTCTGTGAGGGGCTGATCTGTCCGATGATGGATGCCAGAAGAAATCAGGTCTATGCCGGTATCTATCGCTTTGAGGATGGCTCTCTCGTGGTCGTAGAAGATCAGATGGCAGTGCCTGCAAGTGAGATGGTAGAGAAGTTAAATGGCTATCAGCAGCCGGTGATCCTTCTTGGAGATGGCTGTGATGTCAATAAAGCACTTTTTACAGAAGGATTAAAGGTGCCATATAAGATCGCGCCTTCGAACCTGAACAGACAGCATGCCTCCGCAGTTGCTGCACTTGGCATCGTCTATACTAAACAGGGAAAAGAAACCAATGCAAGGGATCACGAACCGGACTACTTACGTCCATCCCAGGCAGAACGCGAGCGTGAAGAACGCCTTAAAGGAGAAAAAGCATGATCCGTTTCATGGAAGAGCGGGATCTCTGTGCAGTGGCTGAGATCGAGAAGGGAATCTTCTCCCAACCTTGGTCACGGGATGGCTTTTACAGCTCAATGATCAGTAAGGATACGATCTATCTTGTCGTAGAAAAGGACGGAGAGATCGTTGCTTACTGCGGCCTTTTACAGGCACTGGATGAGGCGGATATCACGAATGTCGCAGTAAAAAAAGAAAGCCGCGGGCAGGGAATCGCTTTTGCGATGCTGAAGGAACTCATGCGCCTTGGAGAAGAGAAGGGTATCAATGCCTTCACACTTGAGGTGCGAAAGAGCAACGAGGCAGCACTCGCTCTTTATGAGAAGCTCGGCTTTGAAGTAGCAGGGATCCGGAAGAACTTTTACGATCTTCCAAAAGAGGATGCCGTGATCATGTGGAAATATTGATTGTGGGAGTGCGTAGCACGAAGCAATCCGTGTAATCAATATTAGAACAATATTAGAAAGATAAATAACGAGGAATAAAGAATGTTAGATGTTTGTTTGCTTGGATGTGGCGGCATGATGCCTTTGCCATATCGCTGGCTGACAGCACTTATGATGAGATATAATGGCAGCAGCATTCTGATCGACTGCGGAGAAGGAACCCAGGTTGCGATCCGCGAGAAGGGCTGGAGCTTCAAACCGATCGACGTGATCTGTTTTACCCATTATCATGGGGATCATATCAGCGGGCTTCCTGGCCTTTTGCTTACGATGGGGAATGCGATGCGAACCGAGCCATTGACACTGATCGGTCCGAAGGGTCTGGAACGTGTGGTGAGTGCACTTCGCGTAATCGCACCGGAGCTTCCTTTTGAAATCCGGTATCTTGAGATCAAGGATGCACGTCAGGTTTTTGAGATGGATGGTTATCGTCTCATTGCATATAAGGTGAACCATAACGTGCTGTGCTATGGCTATACAATCGAGATAGATCGTGCCGGAAAGTTCGATGCTCAGAAGGCAAAGGATCAGCAGATTCCGCTGCAGCTGTGGAGCCGTCTGCAAAAAGGAGAGGTCATCGAACAGGATGGAAGGACCTTTACGCCTGATATGGTGCTTGGACCGGAAAGAAAAGGGATTAAACTGACGTATTGTACCGATACAAGACCGACCGCCTCCATCGTTGAAAATGCGAAGCAGTCCGATCTTTTTATCTGTGAAGGTATGTACGGGGAACCAGATAAGGATGCAAAGGCAGTGGAGAATCGCCATATGACCTTTAAAGAGGCACCAACACTTGCGAAGAAAGCAGAAGTCCGCGAAATGTGGCTGACATATTACAGTCCATCCCTGAACAGACCGGAGGAATATATGTCCTCTGTAAC
>JAGHUU010000056.1 GCA_018064695.1 Candidatus Blautia equi
ACCAAATTTGACCCGCAGCTGGAAAAGTATTATGTGGCAGCCCGGGAGGATTTTGAGGCGTATTATCAGACACTGAAAAAAGAAGAATGGAAATAAATATATATCCGAGAGAGGTACGCAATATGAATGAGAGAGCTAAAGAAGCGCTGATCCGTTTTCTGGAAGAACGCGATGAGCTGGACGTACATGGAAACTCCCTTCTTGTGTTCCATAAGGACAAGGAGATCTTCCGCCACTATACCGGTGAGGTAAATAAAGACACCCTTTTCCGCATTTTCTCCATGACAAAAGTAGTGACCGTAACCGCTGCCCTGCAGCTGTTTGAGCTGGGAAAATTCACCATGGAGGATCCTGTAAGCAAGTTCCTGCCGGAGTTTGCAAATATGACCGTATGGGATGAGGAAAAACAGGAGGCGGTTCCTGCAAAGAATGAGATGCGCATGAGACATCTTTTCAGCATGAGCGCCGGCATTACCTATGAGGGTGATTCCTGTGAGACCGAGCGCCAGTATGTGAAACTGAAAGAGGAGCTGATGAAAGAGTATCCTCACTATACCACCCAGCAGTATATCCGCATGCTGCCAAAGGCTCCGCTGGCTTTTGAGCCGGGAAGCCACTGGAGATACAGCCTCTGCCACGATGTCCTTGGTGCTGTTATCGAAGTTATCTCCGGCCAGCTTCTGGGCGAATATATGCATGATCATATTTTTGCTCCGCTCGGCATGGAGCATACCTTCTTCCGCTGCCCTGCAGAATATCGTTCCAGAATGGCCACCAAGATGCTTGGCGACCACTTCTCCGATGATATGTTTGCAGAGGAGAACCGCTATGAAGCCGGCGGCGGTGGACTTCTCTCCACCCTTGATGATTATATGAAGCTGGCAAACACCCTCACCAGAGGCGGCACCAGCGAAAACGGCGTGAGAATTCTTGGCAGAAAGACCATCGACCTGCTCCGCTCCGACCAGCTGAATGAGGAACAGAAAAAAGACTTTAACTGGGATTACCTGAACGGCTACAGCTATGGCATGGGCGTTCGAACCAATGTGGATCCTGCAAAATCCGGCATCTCCGGCTCCGTGGGCGAGTTCGGCTGGTGCGGTGTTATGGGGACCTGGGTTCTCATGGATCCGGAGGAAGAGCTGACCGTAGTTTACATGCATCAGAGATTCCCGAACCTGGAAAAATATGTGCAGACACATCTGCGTGCTATGATCTACGGTGCACTTTAAGTAAATGATTTTTCACTATGCAAGCAGCCTGAAGGTATGATATATTGTACTGGTAATATTTTTATATTGCACGCATTAAACAATATCTTACATTAGGGGGTATCCGAAATGGTATTTGACAGACGTCCGGACGATATGGTCCGCATTACCACTCCTGAGCTTGCAGATGCATTTATCGAAGCACAGGTTCAGGACATTCGCGAAAAGGTTGGCGACAAGAAGGTTCTTCTTGCACTTTCCGGCGGTGTAGATTCATCCGTAGTTGCAGCACTTCTGATCAAAGCAATCGGCAATCAGCTGGTAAGCGTTCATGTAAATCATGGGCTTCTGCGTAAAGGCGAGCCGGAGCAGGTTATCGAAGTATTCCGCAACCAGATGAAAGCAAATCTTATCTATGTAGATGCTACCGACAGATTCCTGGATCTGCTGGCAGGCGTTTCTGATCCTGAGACCAAGCGTCACATCATCGGTGAGGAGTTCATCAAGGTATTTGCTGAAGAAGCATCCAAACTGGACGGCATCCAGTTCCTTGGACAGGGAACCATCTGGCCGGATATCTTAGAGTCCGAGCAGGGTATCAAAGCACATCACAACGTAGGCGGCCTTCCGGAAGAGCTGAATTTCGACCTGATCGAGCCTGTAAAGATCCTCTTCAAGGATGAGGTTCGTGTAGTTGGCGAGAGACTTGGCTTACCACATGGTATGGTATACCGTCAGCCATTCCCGGGACCGGGACTTGGTGTTCGCTGCCCAGGCGCAATCACCCGCGACCGTCTTGAAGCAGTACGCGAGTCCGATGCAATCCTCCGCGAGGAGTTTGCAAAGAACGGTCTTGAAGGTAAAGTATGGCAGTATTTCACCGTTGTACCTGATTTCAGATCCACCGGTATTACCAACGGAAAACGTACCTTCAACTGGCCATGTATCATTCGCGCCATCAACACAACCGACGTAGTAGAAGTAACCGTAGAACATCTGGACCCAGCCTTCATCGATCACCTCGTAAAGAGAATCACCACCGAAGTTCCTGGAATCAACAGAGTCCTCTTCGACTACACACCAAAGCCTCCTGCTACAGTAGAATACGAATAATAACAAAACCCCGAAACGCCTGTATAAGGCTTTTCGGGGATTTTTTTGTCGTTGACATAATATTGACTAATAATGATCAATGATTATTGTAGAACAATTCCATAAATATCGGGACACGTTTGCGCCATTCGGATTCGTTGTGGGTGGCGCCTTCATATATTTGGAAATGTATTTTCTCATTGCCTTCTTTCTGCATGAGAATATTGTAGATCATCGCATTGTCATATTTATAGAGATTGCCGACAAAGGAATTTCCATTTCCTTCATTGGTTCCATGGTCGAAGTAGAGACATTTCAGATTGCGGAGATCGGCTTGCCCGGCCAGTTCTGCATATTGATCC
>JAGHUU010000243.1 GCA_018064695.1 Candidatus Blautia equi
AGGGACATGATCTCCAGATGCTGCGGGCATACGGATTCGCACTGGCCGCACTGCAGACATTCGCTGGCTTTTCCCCGGCCGTTGGTAACGATGGTGTACTCGCGTTTGGTACGGAACTCCGGGCTGCCGCTCTTGCGGTTCTCCACGGTAAAGATCTCCGGAATCGGAATATCCTTAGGACATCCCTTGGTGCAGTAGTAGCATCCGGTACATGGAATCGACTGATCTGCATCCAGCGCCTTCTGCGCCTCGCGGATCACTTCCTGCTCCTGCTCGTTAAGAGGAACAAAATCCTTCATATATTTTAAGTTGTCCTCCATCTGCGCTACGCTGCTGGAGCCGCTCAATACTACAAATACATTCTCCTGGCTGGTTACAAATCGCATAGCCCATCCTGCATAGGAGATATCGCTGCCTTCTTTATCAAAAATGGCTTTTACGGTTGGAATAGGATCTGCCAGGATGCCGCCCTTTACAGGCTCCATAACCAGTACAGGAATATTGTGAGCCTTACAGATCTCCAGATTCTTTCTGGAATTTACGCCCGGGTTCTCCCAGTCGGCGTAGTTGATCTGCAGCTGAACAAACTCGGTATCAGGGTGAGCCACAAGAAGCTCCTCCAGAAGCTCCGGATCGGCGTGGAAGGAAAAGCCCCAGTGTTTGATCAGGCCTTTCTCCTTTAATTCCTTCACATAATCCCAGAGTTTCCACTGGTCATAATTCTGGATGTTGGATCTCTGAATTGCATGGAGCAGATACAGATCCAGATACTGTGCGCCGGATCTCTCCAGTGTGGTGTAGATCTCGGACTTTGCCACTTCCTCGGACATATCATCGCCGAAAGCTTTCAGCTTGGAAGTGAGTGTAAATCTGTCTCTTGGATATCTCTCGATCAGCGCTTTTTTAATACATTCCTCGGATCCCGGATAGGCAAATGCGGTGTCAAAATAAGTGCCGCCTGCCTCCAGGAAACGGTCTACCATAATGCTGGTCTGCTCCACGGAAAGACTGCCGTCGGCATTCTGTGGAAGACGCATCAGACCAAAGCCCATTTTTAATCCTGATTTTAAAGTATTCTCTGCCATAAAACCCTCCTGTTGCTTATGCAGTTCATGCTGCTATTTCCACTATTTTACCAGAGATGCGGCATACATGCCACTTTATTTTGGGACGAAGTACCGTGCAATATTTATAATGATATGATAAGATACAAAAGTAAAACACATAAAAATCAGAAAAGAGGTTATACCATGAAAATATATATTGATTTCGATGATGTGATCTGCGAGACAGGAATAGCCTTCACAGTCATGGCAAAAGAATTGTTTGGCGTAGACGTGCCTTACAACGAGGTCCAGTTCTTTAACCTGCAGAAGACCTTTGGTCTCAACGACGAACAGTACACCGAACTGATGCGTGTGGGACACCTGCCGGAAAACCTGCTTGCTTATGAGGAAGCACCGGGAGCCTCTGAGATCATCAACAAATGGGTCGATGAGGGGCATGAGGTCTCCGTCATCACCGGCAGACCATTCAGCGCCTACGAGCCATCCAGACAGTGGCTGGACAACCACGGACTGGAGCGCATCCCCGTATTCTGCGTGGACAAATACGGCCGTGAGACCTTCAATGAGGGCTGCACCTACAGCATGACATTACAGCAGCTTTACAGCATGACCTTTGATTTCGCGGTAGAAGATTCCCCGGCTGCCTTTGAGCATGTCCTTCACTTCGAAAACTGCAGAGTAGCCGTCTACGACCGCCCATGGAACAGACTGGCGGAATTTCCGAACGAGAGATTTCAGCGATGCGCCGGCTGGCAGGACATCGACCGGATGCTGCACACCCTAAAATAAAAAATATTTTAATTGTGCGCGACAGCTTTATGATATAAGATAGAAGAGATAACATCATTTGTCTTTTTATATAAGAAAGGATAGAAAAGAGTGAAATCAGGAAAATTTATGCTTAGAAGAATTACGATGCTTTTTCTGATGCTGATTCTGTGCTCCTGCACAGTGACTGTATCCGCGGCAAAAAATCCATTTTCCGACCGCAGGATCGTTCGTACACCAAAGGTAAACCTGCAGAAGGGCAGCAAGGAAAAAGTAACGATCATGATCTACATGAACGGCTCCGATCTGGAGAGCGAGGATCAGGAGGCCACCAACGATCTGAAAGAGATGATCAAGGCCGGAAACTCCGACCAGGTAAACGTAGTAGTTCAGACCATGGGAACAAAAAAATGGTCTAAGAGCCTTGGCATCGCTTCCAACCGCAGCCAGCGTTATGAGGTTACCGGCAACGGCCTGGTTCTGGTAAACGACAAGCTTGGCCAGCTGGACTGTACCGTTTCCAAAACCCTGGAGGATTTTGTAACCTGGTCCGCCAAGGAATACCCTGCAGATCGTTACATCATGCTGTTCTGGAACCACGGCGCAGGCTCCGTATACGGCTTCGGCTACGATGAGTATCAGGACTGGAACGCATCCCTGACACTGGATGAGATGCAGAAAGCCTTCCACAATGCAGGCGTTTACTTTGACTTTATCGGAATGGACTGCTGTATTATGTCCAATCTGGAAGTATGCTGTGCTTTTTATGACTACTGTGACTATGTAATTCTCTCCGAGGATTTCGAGTCCGGTCTTGGCTGGTATTACACCAACTGGCTGAAAAAGCTTTATAAAAATCCCGCCATCGATACCCCAACTCTTGCAAAGACCATCATCGACGACATGGTAGCAAAGAACGAGGAGGAAGATGCCGGCGAGGCCATCCTCTCCCTGATCGATCAGGGTAAAATGAAGCTTCTTATGACCGCCTGGAAAGACTTTGCATATAAAAACGAGAAGGCACTTACCGGAAAGAACTACAGCCAGAAGCGCACCAGAAGCGGCCCTGTCCGTGTTCATCCGAAATTCACCCGCAGCAGCTTCTTCAGCTGGTGGGATGACGAGGAGGAAGAGGACGACGCAGCCATGTCCGATTACTACGTAACCGACATCATGGCAGTAGCCCAGAACATCGATTCCGATGAATCCGATGCCCTTTCCTCCGCACTGAACAGTGCCATTGTATATACCAACAGCACCGACGGCGACTCCGGCATGACAGGACTTGCCATCACCCTTCCATACGGCGATTCCGAGTTCTACTCCGAGTTAAAGACCGTCTTCACCAACTGCGGTCTGGACAAAGAATACATCAACTGGCTTAAGACCTTTGTAGATGCAAAGGGCAGCTCCAACCACTACGACTATGATGAATGGGAAGACGAGTGGGAAGGCTGGGACGACTACGACGACGATTACGACTGGGATCTCTGGGATTTCCTGTTCGGCGATGATGACGACGAATACTGGGAAGATGACGAGTACTGGGGCTGGGCCGATGACGACGATGAGCCGGGCTTCCTCGACTTCCTGGATGCATTCTTAGAGGATGATGACGACTATTACGACGATGACTTCGAGTACGATGAGCACGGCGGTTTCTTAAACTGGCTGTTATCCGACGATGACGATGACTACGATGATTACGACTATGATGACTACGACGACTACGGCGGCAGCTTCTTATCATGGCTTTTATCCGACTGATCGTCCCCCACTCTGTAAGCAGTAATTTATGCAAAAAAGCAATAATTTTTAGGCAATAACGCAACAAAGGAGAAACAAAAATGAACGAGACATTAAAAGTACTGGAAACCAGAAGAAGCTGCAGATGCTTCGACCCTGCAAAAATGGTATCTGATGAGGATATCCAGACCATCGTAAAAGCCGGAACCTACGCACCAACCGGTATGGGAAAACAGAGCCCGATCATCATTGCAGTTACCAATAAAGAGCTTCGTGACCAGATCTCTCATGAGAATGCAAAGATCATGGGCACAAGTATGGACCCATTCTACGGTGCACCGGTTATCCTGATCGTTCTTGGAAATAAAGCAGTTCCAACCTATAAATACGACGGCTCCCTGGTTATGGGCAACCTTATGAATGCAGCAGAGAGTATGGGCATTTCCAGCATCTGGATCCACCGTGCAAAAGAGGAGTTCGAGTCCGATTTCGGCAAAAAGATCCTTGCAGACCTTGGCATTGAGGGCGAGTTCGAGGGAATTGGCCACTGCGCACTGGGCTATGCACTTGCTCCTGCAAAAGAGCCTGTTGCAAGAAAAGAGAACTACGTTTACTACGTAAAATAATGCTCTGACAGACGTACATTCGGGCTGGATGAGAAAACGGTTTCAAACAGTTTTCACATCCGGCCTTTTATAAAGATACAGAAGAAAATACAGAAGAATAGAGGATGCGAAATGTATACTTTAAAAAATGACCGGCTCACCGTAACCATTGCAGAGCCGAATAAAGAGAACAGAACCTGCCGTTTTGACAGAGCGGGCTTTATCACAGGCGTAAAGCTTGACGGGAAATACGACTTCCTGGCCGAGGAGGACATGAAGGACGGAAGCCCAAGCTCCGGCGGCATGGGCCTTTGCTGCGAGATCCAGGCAGACCCAATGTCCGAGGCAGCAGCGATTGGAGAGCAGTTCCCGAAATTTGGCGTTGGAAAACTGACAAAGACAAAAGAGGGCGCATATTTCTTTATGGATAACTATCCATGTGAGGACTATGAGATCTCCGTGACTGAAAAAGAGGGAAGCCTTGTGTTCACCACAGCCCCATCCGAGATTGGCGGTTACGCAGCAGCCCAGGAAAAGATCATCACCATCAAAGACAATACACTGACCATCACTTCTGTATTAAAAAATGCGGGAAGCAAAGACATTGCATTTGACGAGTACTGTCATAACTTTATGACCCTGAACCACAAAAAAGTAAACCAGGACTACAGCCTGGAGATTCCATGCGTGGAGATGCCGGAGGGCGAGATCAAGACTGTGGAGGCTGCCACTACCTTCCGCAGCACCGGAAGAAGTCTTTCCAAAACAGATGTCAGCATGGTATTTGCTTTATACGCCTTTGGAAAAGACCAGATGAAGCCGGTCAGCAGCTATGGCTGGACCCTCACCGATAAGGCAGAAGGTCTCCGCGTATCCGAGAGCGATGATTTCACAGTAGATAAGGTTACCGTATGGAGCGTGGGTGATGCCATCTCCCCAGAAATGTTCTTCTCCGCAGTTCTGAAACCGGGCGAAGAGACCAGATGGAGCAGAACCTATACCTTTGAGAAATTATAAGAAGTACTGTCAGAAATATGAATCGTGAAGAAGCATATCGCATTCTGGGAGCCAGGATCGGTGACAGTCAGAAAACCATCAAAGAAAAATACAGAAGCCTGATCACCCAGGTACATCCGGATGTGCAGCCGGAAAAAGATAGGATCGGGAATTACTCCGCGCAGGAGATCAACGACGCCTACACCCTGCTGATCCGTAAGGGTGAATGGGTGAGGGCGGAGGAGATAAAGGACAGAGCGTCCACCGGTGCCTATACTTATTCATACAGGAGTGCAAATCAGCATTCCTCCTGGAATGAGCCGGTGAATCCCCTGGCATATCTGGACCGAAACGTTTATCAGTATGCCGAGGACGCCGATGGCGAGCGCTTTGGCATGATCACCGTTGCCCGGGGCAAATACTACTGGAATCCGGAGGAGGAAGAGTTTTCCCTTTTTCTGATGAGCCTTAAGGACAGCATTGTGGAGCGCACCGGCAGAAAAGACACTCTTTTAGAAAGAGAGATCATGCAGAAGCACAGCGAGATCATGTATCTTCTGGCTCAGGAGTTCATCGACTACGCGGTATGCCTGGACAA
>JAGHUU010000260.1 GCA_018064695.1 Candidatus Blautia equi
CACATTCTCACTTGCTTTTTTATATTACAGGATGTATAGTGTATGAGTATTTGAATCCGGCAGGAAATGATCAGAACCGGCCGGGTTCAGAATCACCGAGAAGTTCGGCCTCTAAATCCTTCTCGTAAAATAAGAAAACCAAGGAGAAAAAACAAATGAATCAGAGAAAAACAAATGGGCTGTATGCTGAAGCAAAGGCGCTTCTTCGCAGCATACCGTCACTGACCGTAACAATGTTTATTATTGCCACAATAACCATGAACCTGCTGGCGAACAAGAGTGTAAATCTCCCTGTTTCCTGGCTTGCCGTGGATTGTGGTATTTTTGTTTCCTGGGGCGTGTTCCTGGCGCTTGATATTGTGACCAAGCGTTTTGGACCGAGAGCAGCCACCATCCTGAGTGTGGTCTCCCTTTTAGTCAATTTCTGTGTTGGCCTGCTCTTCTTTCTTGTAAGCAAGATCCCCGGAATGTGGGGAGAATCCTATGTGGATGGAGCAGAAGCGATCATCAACACAGCACTGGATCACACCTTTGGAGGTACCTGGTACATTCTGGTCGGCAGTTCCATTGCATTCTTCCTGTCAGCAGTAGTGAATAACTTCAGTAACTGGTATATCGGAAAAATGCTGAAAAATAAAAGAAGCTTTGGCGTATATGCATGTCGTACCTATGTATCTACATTTATCGCGCAGTTTGTAGATAATCTGACATTTGCACTGATCGTCAGCCGGAATTTCTTTGGCTGGACAATGGTACAGTGCATTATGTGTGCATTTACCGGTGCGGTTTTAGAGCTTTTGTGTGAAGTCGTTTTTTCACCGATCGGATACCACGTGTCAAACCAGTGGGATGATGATGGAGTAGGCGAAAATTATCTGAAATTGTATCCTGTATCATAATAGATACATGAAGGGATTTTAATTATGAGAGTTTTGATTACAGGAAGCAGTTCCGGAATTGGAAAAGGAATTGCTGAGAAATTTTTGAAGGAAGGGCATCAGGTAATTGGATTTGATCGAAATGAGGCATCGATCAGTCACCCAATGTACGAGCACTTTCAGCTGGATATCCGTGATAAGGAAAGCTATCCGGAACTGGCCCCTGTGGAAATTCTGATCAACAATGCAGGGGTTCAGAATGAACATGATATCGATATCAATCTAAAGGGAACGATCTATATTACAGAACATTATGGAATTCAGCCGCAGATCAGATCCATTCTGATGATTGGCTCCGCCAGCGGACACACAGGATCAGAATTCCCGGAATACGCGGCAAGCAAAGGCGGCGTACTTTCTTATACAAAGAATGTAGCACTTAGAATTGCTCCGTTCGGAGCAGTATGCAACAGCCTGGATTTTGGAGGCGTCACCACAGAACTGAACCGTCCGGTTATGGAAGATGAGAAACTGTGGAACCAGATCATGGAGCTGACTCCGCTAAGACGCTGGATGAGCGTAGAAGAGACTGCAGACTGGGCATATTTCATGACTGTAACCAACCGCTTCTGCACAGGCCAGAACATCCTGATCGACGGCCTCGAAGCCGGCAACTGCAATTTCATCTGGCCGGAATAGATTATCGCGGAGTTATAAACTCAGGTGGAAATATAAAATTGCATATGTTATGATAGTTATTAAAGTATCAACCGACATATACAGAAAGGATGGCGCGTATGGGAAGTTTACTGAGTAGGGTTCTTCAGGCTCTGATGATCAAAAAAGGAGAAAAGATGACCTTTGGTGACTGGGAAACCTTTGAAAAACTGATGGAAACCTTAAAGGCGGAGCATCAGAAACCCTTTGAGATGAATTATGACAAATTCACCGTAAACTGTGAGCGGAATGACATTGCCGGTATGCCATGTTTCATTCTCAGCCCGAAGGAAAAAGCAGCAGGCAGCTGTGCCCTCTTTTTCCACGGTGGTGCCTATGCCATGGAGATCACCCCACAGCATTGGCAACTTCTGGATAAACTTGTTCGCTTAAGCGGCGTAACCATGTGGGTCCCTGTTTACCCTCTGGTTCCGGGCTCTTCCGTGGACGACGCGCTGCCCGGAGTACTGGAAGTATATAAAGCTTTCTGCGAGGCATCAGCGGATGATAAACGCTTTATCATGGGAGATTCCGCAGGCGGCGGTCTTGCCATGACCCTGGCGCAGCAGGCAGCAAAAAACAACCTGCCTATGCCTTCCGAACTGATCCTGATCTCCCCATGGTTAGACCTCAGCATGACGAACCCTCTGATCGAGAAGATCAACCCTGCAGATGCCACCTTAGACCCATACGGCCTTCGCATCTGCGGCGAAATGTGGGCAGGCGACCGCGATATCAAGGATCCAATCCCAAGTCCACTTTTCGGCGACCTGAACCTGGACTGCAAAATCAACATTTTCACCGGAACCCGCGACATTCTGAACGGCGATGCAAAAGCCCTCAGATCCCGCATGAAAAGCTCGGCAGGACAATCGCATATCACGAGGAACCGGGACTTCCGCACGACTACGTTCTGTGGCCGGTTTCCGAAGCAAAGAAAGCCGTTAAAGAGATCTGCCGATTACTGCAGGCGTAAAAACTTTGAAATCTACAATCAGACCCTGACATTGAAAGATGTTGGGGTCTTTTAAGAAAGGATAACAATGGAACTCAGGGTATTGCGATATTTTCTTGAGGTGGCGAAAGAGCAGAGCTTTACGAAGGCTGCCGGACAACTGCATATTACACAGCCTACCTTATCCAGGCAGCTGGCCATGCTGGAGGAGGAACTCGGCACCCTGCTGTTTGAGCGCAACGGGCATGGCGTCACCCTGACAGAGGACGGCCAGCTTCTGAAACGAAGAGCCATGGAAATGGTTGAGCTGGAAGACAAGATCAAGGACGATTTCAAGAGCGACAGCGAGATCGTAGAGGGCTCGGTGGTGATCGGCTGTGGGGAATTCAACGCAGTTGAGACCCTGGCAGAAGTGTGCAAACGCTACAAAGACAAATATCCCAAAGTGCAGATCCGCCTCCACACTGCCACGGCAGACGTGGTTCATGAAATGATGGATAAAGGCCTTGTGGATATTGGACTTTTCCTGGAGCCAACGGACACCGAGGGCCTGGACTATATCAGACTGGAAAACACCGATCGCTGGATTGTCAGCATGCGCCCGGATGATCCCCTGGCAGAAAAAGCATACATAACCAAAGAGGATCTGAAGAACAAACCCCTCATCTTTCCAGAGAGAACCAGCGTGCAGAGCGAGCTGATCAACTGGTTCGGGGAAGAATACAAAAACATGAACGTCTCCTTCACCAGCAACCTGGGCACCAATGCGGCCATATTTGTGAACAGCGGCCTTGGATACTCCGTGTCCATTGAGGGTGCGGGGAAGTACTGGAGAGAAGACCTGATCGTTCAGAAAAGACTGTTTCCGGAGATCAAACCCGGTACCGTCATCGCCTGGAAGCGGAACATACCATATTCCGTAGCGGTGAAAAAGATGATCGAAGAACT
>JAGHUU010000010.1 GCA_018064695.1 Candidatus Blautia equi
ACGGAAGGAGTATATATGTTCTCTTCAAGGGTCGTTCGCACTTAGGTCTTCATTCCATTCCGGTCCGCGCTAAACGGAGGTCCCCCGGACCTCCAGCGCCCCCGTGTAGCGGTACCGAGCTAAAGCTCGCCCTTCGGGTAAGAGGCCATGCGCCTTTCAGGCACCTGCCCTCTAAGTACCGACACTGCGGATGCCCCTTCAGAGAACATATATGGGGCTTCCTGACGTTTGGTTTAGTTTGTATTCGGAATAGCATGCAAGTAGATTTTTTCTGCTGGGTGTACAGTTGATTATATTAGTGGTCTGGACAACTTTATCGTTCATGAACAAGTCACGTCATATACGTACCTACATACATAAATAAGTCACGTCATATACGTACCTGCATACATAAACGAGTCAGGGCTGAGTGACATAGGTACCGGGTGTATGCATCATAACGGACAGAGCAGGGTGAAAAGTCTGACAATGGCGAACATCGCAGATGTACGACAGTGGCAGATTTTTCACCCTGCTCTGTCAACGTTATGCGGCATACAACCGGTACCTATGTCGCTCAGCCCGTCCGCATACCATATAAGTCGCTCAGCCCGTCCGTTTATCCTAAATCACTTGATTTTATCCCCAAATTTTAGTAAGATGTAAGTTGGTTTTTTATACGTGTCCTTTGGCATAAAAAGGAGGATAATAAAATATGTCTGAAAAAGTTCGCATTGTATTAGATGCCATGGGTGGAGATAACGCACCCGGAGAGCAGATAAAAGGAGCCGTTGAGGCAATAAAAGAAAGAAAAGACATCGTAGTCATCCTGACCGGCGATCAGGAAAAAATAAAGTCCGAGCTATCCAAATACCCCGACTATCCAAAAGATCAGATCGAGATCGTCCACACCACCGAGGTCATCGCCATGGCAGAACCTCCGGTCATCGCCATCAAAAAGAAAAAAGACTCCTCAATCGTAGTAGGACTCAACATGGTAAGACACGGCGAAGCCGACGCCTTCGTTTCCTCCGGCAGCACCGGCGCCGTATTAGTAGGCGGCCAGGGTATCGTAGGAAGAATCAAGGGAATCCAGCGCCCACCGCTGGCTCCGCTCATCCCAACCAAAGATGGCGTATCCCTCCTCATCGACTGCGGCGCAAACGTAGACGCCCGCCCATCCCACCTGGTACAGTTCGCACAGATGGGTTCTATCTACATGGAAAACGTAGTAGGAGTAAAAAATCCAAAAGTAGCCATCGTTAACATCGGTGCCGAGGAAGAGAAAGGAAATGCCCTTGTAAAAGAGACCTTCCCACTTCTGAAAGAGTGCAAAGACATCAACTTCATCGGCAGCATCGAAGCCAGAGAGATTCCATCCGGCTACGCTGATGTAATCGTATGTGAAGCCTTCACCGGCAACGTGATCCTCAAACTCTACGAGGGTCTTGGCAACACTCTGATCAGCAAGATCAAAGGCAGCATGATGAGCAGCCTGAAGACCAAGATCGGTGCCCTTCTTATAAAGAAAGAACTGAAAAACACCCTGAAGAGCTTTGACGCCTCCGAGCACGGCGGCGCACCACTTCTGGGCCTTAAGGGTCTGGTAGTAAAGACCCACGGAAGCGCAAAAGCTATTGAAGTAAAACACGCCATCTTCCAGTGCGTACAGTTCAAACAGCAGAGAATCAACGAGCTGATCGAAGAAAAAATCATCATCGAGAAATAAAGAAACAACTGAAAAAATAACCTGCCGGCAGGTCAAAAAGAACCTGCCAGCGGGCTGTTTGTATGAAGGAGAAAAGATATGAACAGAAAGACAGAGGAGCTGGAAAAGCTGATCGGCTACTCCTTTAAAGATCAGGCCCTCTTAACAAGAGCCCTGACCCACAGTTCCTATGCAAATGAAAAGCGACTTGGCAAGCTTGGCTGCAACGAGCGCCTGGAGTTCCTTGGAGATTCCGTGTTAGAGCTCATCAGCAGCGACTTCCTTTATCATATGTTCCCAAAGCTTCCAGAGGGTGAACTCACCAAGAAACGTGCAAGCCTGGTATGCGAGCCGGCTCTCGCCTTCTGCGCCAGAGCATTTCATCTTCCGGAATTCCTCCTCCTTGGAAAAGGCGAGGATATGACAGGCGGAAGAGAAAGAGATTCCATCGTTTCCGACGCCACAGAGGCACTCCTTGGAGCCATTTACCTGGATGGTGGTTTTGCTAGTGCAAAGGAGTTTGTGCTCAGTTTTATATTAAATGACATTGAACACAAGCAGCTCTTTTATGATAGCAAGACCATCCTGCAGGAGATCGTGCAGGATATGGGCAAAAAGCCGGTGGAATATCACCTTGTAGGTGAGGAAGGACCGGACCACAGAAAAGTATTCTGTGTGGATGTAGTGGTAGATGGTGAGGTGCTCGGACACGGTACCGGCCATAATAAGAAAACCGCGGAACAGGCGGCTGCCTACGAGGCAATACGTAAACTGAGATAAGGAGTACTTATGTACCTGAAAAATATTGAAGTGCATGGATTCAAATCCTTTGCACAGAAGATCAATTTTGAATTTCATAACGGTATTACCGGTATCGTGGGACCAAACGGCAGTGGTAAGAGCAACGTCGCCGATGCGGTGAGATGGGTTCTTGGTGAACAGAGCGCCAAGCAGCTTCGAGGCGGAAACATGCAGGATGTCATCTTTTCCGGAACAGAGCTTCGAAAGCCGTTAAGCTACGCATCCGTAGCCATCACCCTTGACAACAGCGACAGAAAACTGGGCGTGGATTTCGCAGAGGTAACCATTACCAGACGTCTGTACCGTTCCGGTGAGAGCGAGTATCTGATGAACGGCAGCCCATGCCGTCTACGCGATATTCACGAGCTTTTCTATGACACCGGTATCGGTAAAGAAGGCTATTCCATCATAGGACAGGGCCAGATCGACAAGATCTTAAGCGGAAAACCGGAGGACCGCCGTGAACTCTTTGATGAGGCGGCAGGTATCGTTAAATTTAAAAGAAGAAAGAACCAGACTCTGAAAAAGCTCGAGGAAGAGCGTCAGAACCTTGTTCGTGTGACAGATATATTATCAGAGCTCACTAAACAGCTTGGACCACTGGAGAGACAGTCTGAAACAGCCAGAATCTACCTTTCCAAGCGTGAGACACTGAAAGACCTGGATGTAAACCTGTTCCTTATGCAGTATGAGGAGATGGGCACACAGCTTCAGGACCTGCAGGGCAAATATCAGCTTGCGGAGGAAAACCTGAAGGAAAACCAGGAGAGATACGACCAGATCGGTGTGCAGTATGCACAGCTTGAAACAGAGCTGGATGACCTGGAACAGAAGATCAGCAGTCTTCGAGATCAGACCCAGCAGGATGCCATTCGCAAACAGCAGCTGGAAGGTCAGATCCAGGTACTGGAGCAGCAGATCGAATCCGGAAAGCAGAACGAACAGCATTATACAAACCGTCTCGCAGTCATAGATGAGGAACTGGAGAAGAGAAGCGAATCCGCTGAGAATATCAGGGAAGAGCGCTCCATGATCCGTCTGCAGCTGCAGAATGTGAGAAAACGTCTCCGCACAGAGGAGGAACATCTCCAGGATATCCTTGCTGCTGTGGAAGACTGTACCAATGCCATTGAAGAGGGCAAGCAGGAGATCATGGATATCCTGAACAGCCGTGCCAATACAAAAGGTAAAGCTCAGCGTTATGACACCATGATGGAGCAGTTCCGCATCCGTCAGGCAGAGATCAACCAGCGCCTTCTTTCTCTTAAGACAGAGGAAAAAGAGCGCCAGACCGTAAAAGAGCGCACACAGCGCGACTTTGATGCCATCTCCTCAGAAATTGAGAGACTGCAGAAAAAGAACCGCGGCCTGGAGCAGGAGCTCACCCAGATCTCCGGCGATATGAAGGATGCCAACGCCAGACTGCAGGATAAGCAGAGCACCTATCACAGAACCGTCTCCAGATTGGAAGCTCTCCGAAACATGACAGAGCGCTATGACGGCTATGGAAACAGCATACGTAAGGTCATGGAACAGAAGGATCGCGCCCGCGGTATCCACGGCGTAGTAGCAGATCTGATCCATGTTATGAAGGATTATGAGATCGCCATCGAGACTGCCCTTGGCGGCAGCATTCAGAATATCGTTACAGACAACGAGCAGACTGCCAAGCAGATGATCGAGTTCCTGAAACGAAACAAATTCGGACGTGCCACCTTCCTTCCGCTCAGCAGCATCAGCAACAAGGGCGGCTTTGGACAGGAGAAAGCACTCTCTGAGCCGGGTGTTATTGGCGTAGCCAGCTCCCTTGTAGAGGTGGAACCGAAATACAAAGTACTGGCAGAATACCTGTTGGGACGCGTGCTGGTGGTAGACAATATCGATCACGCCATCGCCATTGCAAGAAAATATCATCAGAGCATCCGTATGGTTACCGTGGAGGGCGAGTCCATAAGCCCGGGCGGTTCCATGACAGGTGGTGCATTTAAGAATAACAGCAATCTTCTGGGAAGAAGACGCGAGATCGAGGAACTGGAAAAAGAAACAGATGCAGCTTCCAAAGAACTGGAGCACATCGAGCAGGAGATCGAATCCCTTCGTACCAGAAGAAACAACATCCGCGATCAGATCGCCGCAAACCAGGATATGCTCCAGAGACGCTATGTGGAGCAGAACACCGTGCGCATGAATCTTGCCCAGCTCGCTGATAAGGAGAAGGAGATCCAGGAAGGCTATGCTTCCATAGGCACAGACCAGGAAGAGCTGTGATCCCAGATGGCGGAGACCAAAGCAGATCATTCAGAGATCGAGAAGGAACTGGAAGAGTCCCAGCAGGATGAGAGAGAGCTGGAGCGCTTCATTGAAGTTCGTCAGAGAGAGCTGGATGAGCACAAACAGGAAGAGGCGGAGAAGACCAGAGAACTGGAGCAGATCCGTGTAGAGGAGGCAGAGCTTACCCAGAAGGAAGGCTTTGCCG
>JAGHUU010000041.1 GCA_018064695.1 Candidatus Blautia equi
GGGTTTCCTTTTCCGTCAAAGGTATGGTCGATGTCGATACCGACTGCGATGGCGCCGGCAGCTTCTGCCTCTTTTAACTGGAAGAAGATCTTGTCTTTGTCTGCGTATGGTTTTACGAAACGTACGGTTTTTGCGCCGCAGGCCATAACGTTCCGGAATTCCTCGCTCTCGCACATGCCGATCCAGTGCATGGTGTTTGCCATTGCGGCACCGCCTGCGTAGGCTTCCATTGGTTTTTCAAAGCCGGGGTTGAATTTTTTCAGGTGGGAGAGGGCGGTGGTGGTGATTGGGGTGGAGAAGGTCTCCCCGAAAAGGGTGGTGGAGAGATCCGGAACCACTGCGTCTACCAGGCGCTCCTCCAGCATCAGGCTGTCAAAATAGGCACGGGTCATTTCTCTTGCGTTTGTTGTGTAGGACATGTTTTTTCCTCCTTATATGAAACTCAGATGAGGTATTACTATTATTATATATCATAATCAAAGCGTATAGGAAAGTCAACGTTACAGTTCACACGGCACCTAATCACTTGCTGATCAGGTGACCGGATAAAGTGATTCAGGGGTGAGCAGGCCTCTTTTGCGAAGCAAAACTCCAAATAGGCCTGTGAAGTTACTGTTTACTGGCTTGCCAGTGAACAGTAACAAAAAACAATTGATTTTATTATATTTTTGGTCTAAGCGACTTGACTTTAGAGGTTTAAAGCCCTATAATTCTAACGATGATTTTGTTATCAATAAACAGGAGGATACAAACAATGAAAAAGATTTTAGCAACAGCTCTTACCGCTGCTATGGTAGCAAGCCTTTGTGCAGTTCCAGCTATGGCAGAGGAGCAGACCTATAACGTAGGTATCTGCCAGCTCGTACAGCACGTAGCACTTGACGCAGCTACCCAGGGATTCAAAGATGCTCTGGTTGAGGAACTCGGCGATGCAGTAGTATTTGACGATCAGAACGCTCAGGGTGATCCTAACACCTGCGCAACTATCGTTAACACCTTCGTTTCCAACGGCGTTGACCTCATCCTTGCAAATGCTACCCCAGCACTTCAGGCAGCAGCAGCAGCTACAAACGAGATCCCGATCCTTGGAACTTCCATCACCGAGTACGGTGTAGCTCTTGAAATCGAGGAATTTGACGGAACCGTAGGCGGAAACATCTCCGGTACTTCTGACCTTGCTCCACTTACCGAGCAGGCAGCTATGCTGGCAGACCTCTTCCCGGTTGCTGATTACCCAACCGTAGGTCTTCTTTACTGCTCCGCAGAGGCTAACTCCCAGTATCAGGTAGATACCGTTATGGCAGCTCTTGCAGAGATGGGTTATGAGTGCGAGCTTTACGCATTCTCCGATTCCAACGACCTTCAGTCCGTTGCAACCGCAGCTAACGATGCAAGCTCCGTAATCTATGTTCCAACCGATAACACAGTAGCTTCCAACGCAGAGCTTCTCAACAACGTATGCTATGGCCAGACCCCTGTAATCGCAGGTGAGGAAGGTATCTGTGCAGGCTGTGGTGTTGCTACCCTTTCCATCAGCTACTATGACCTTGGATACGGCACCGGTAAAATGGCAGCAAGAGTTCTTCAGGGTGAGGACATCTCCACCATGCCAATCGAGTACGCTCCACAGTTCACCAAGAAATACAACCCAGCTAACTGCGAGGCACTTGGCGTAGAGATCCCAGAGGATTATGTAGCTATCGAGGCTGAATAATTTTTCGGAAAAGCTTTACCTGAAACATTAATTTTACAGACAAATTCATACGGACAGCGGGAAAATTTCTTTCCCGCTGTTTGTTGCTGATTTCTGTAATGCTGTTATCACTGAAACTCAGTTTTCTGTCCCTATTACATCTGTTATTTACAGGAGAATATAGTATGAACTTTGTAAGTTTATTTAATGCGATGCCTGGTGCTGTGGCACAGGGTCTCGTATGGGCCATCATGGCCATCGGTGTTTATATCACCTTCCGAATTCTTGACGTTGCGGATCTTTCCGTGGACGGCACCATGTGTACAGGCGGCGCTGTCTGCATCATGATGCTTCGTGCCGGATATAACGTATGGCTCTCCATGCTGGTTGCCATGTTAGCCGGTATGCTTGCGGGTCTTGTGACCGGTATTTTCCACACCTTTATGGGTATCCCGGCCATCCTTGCCGGTATTCTGACACAGCTTTCCCTGTGGTCTGTAAATCTGAAAATTATGGGAAAGGCAAATCAGCCTATCAGTGTTGATAAGTATGATCTGCTGGTTTCCCTTCGTCATATCAAAAACGTTCCACTGTTCCAGAACACCATTTTTGTGGTTGCTATCATTGTTGCAGTGGTGATCGCCATTCTTTACTGGTTCTTCGGAACAGAGCTTGGCTGCTCCCTTCGTGCTACCGGATGCAATCCTAATATGTCCCGTGCACAGGGTATCAACACAAACTTCAACATCGTTCTTGGTCTGATGCTTTCCAACGGTCTTGTAGCATTCTCCAGTGCACTGCTTGCTCAGTATCAGGGTAATGCCGATATCAACATGGGACGTGGAGCCATCGTTATCGGTCTTGCAGCGGTTATCATCGGTGAGGCTGTCTGCGGTAAGCTGTTCCGCAATTTTGCCATGAAGCTGGTGGCTGTTGTGATCGGTTCCATCCTGTACTACTTTGTATATACTGTAGTTATCATGATGGGTCTGGATACAGACCTTCTGAAGATGCTCTCCGCAATCGTAGTAGCGATCTTCCTGGCTGTTCCATACTGGAAAAAGAAATATTTCACCAAACCTGTGAAACGCGGAGGTACCGAAAATGCTTGATATTAAGAATATTTACAAAACCTTCAATCCGGGTACCATTAACGAAAAAGTAGCATTAAACGGCCTTAGCCTGCATCTTGACGACGGCGATTTTGTAACCGTCATCGGCGGTAACGGCGCCGGTAAATCCACTATGCTGAATGCTGTAGCCGGCACCTGGCTGGTGGATGAGGGACAGATCCTCATTGATGGTGAGGATGTAACAAAGATCCCTGAGCATAAAAGAGCCAAATATCTTGGCCGCGTATTCCAGGATCCTATGACCGGAACAGCCGCTACCATGGGTATCGAGGAAAATCTGGCACTTGCAAAGCGCCGCGGAGCCTCCAGAACCCTCAGAAATGGAATCAGCAAGGCTGAGAGAGAAGAGTATAAGGAGCTGCTTAAGATTCTGGATCTGGGGCTTGAGAACCGTCTGACCTCCAAGGTTGGTCTGCTCTCCGGCGGACAGAGACAGGCACTGACCCTTCTTATGGCTACTCTTCAGAAACCAAAGCTGCTTCTTCTGGATGAGCACACAGCAGCCCTTGACCCTAAGACAGCTGCCAAGGTTCTTGAGATCACCGATATGATCGTTAACCGTGACCACCTCACCACCCTTATGATCACCCACAACATGAGCGATGCCATCGCCCACGGAAACCGTCTGATCATGCTTAAAGATGGTAAGGTCATCCTTGATATCAAGGGAGAAGAG
>JAGHUU010000036.1 GCA_018064695.1 Candidatus Blautia equi
GCCCTTGGCCATCACTACGATGACGTCATCGAGACCATTCTCATGGGAATGCTCCACGGCGGCCAGATCCAAACCATGATGCCAAAGCTCCACAGTACAAACTTTGAGGGAATGGAACTCATAAGACCTCTCTACCTTGTAAGAGAAGAGGACATCTGCAAATGGCGCGACTACAACGACCTTCATTTCCTTCAGTGTGCCTGCCACTTCACAGAGTCCTGCAGCACCCTCAAGGAGGACGGCTCCTCCGCCTCCAAACGTCTGGAAACCAAGCAGCTCATTGCCAGCTTAAAGAAAACCAACCCGTTTGTTGAGGGCAACATCTTCAAGAGCGTGGAGAACGTAAATCTGGACACCGTAGTGGAATACAAGCAGCACGGCGTGAGACATAATTTCCTGGAAACCTATTGATCACTGCATTCGTATTGCAGATACAAATCAAAAGAACAGGAAAAAAAGATTAGTATTTTATATAAATCAATGCTATACTATAGAAGGCACTCGGAAAATTGTCCGGGTGCTTTTTCTGTATTTATCAAAAGTATTATGGGAGGAAATGTTATGTTAATTCCGAAATGGGATGAAGTTACCCTCGTTCCAGAATTCTTTGACCAGGGAGTGGACTGCTATCAGCTTCAGGGCGGAGACTTTCTGAACGAATACTACGTTGTGTCAGAAGCAGAGACACGAAAACTCATGAATCACCCGGAGGTGGTTGGCTATGAGGTCTACAAGTGCCTGCTGAATTCCACATCTCAGATGCTGTATTACCTGAAGGAGAAAAAGAAGATTACCAGCGCAAACATCTTATCCATCCTTCGCGGTGCCCTGAACTACCCTCTGGAGGAGAGCTGCTATCAGGAGCACATCCGTGTCCACGACATCAGCTTCATGTCCTGCGAGCGCGTATTTAAGGACAAGGAGATGGTAGGCCTGGCTGTAAAATACAGCAAACTCACCGCTGTTCCAAACAGTACCCTGATGATCGGCGACATTATTGCCTCCGGCGAGACCCTTGTGTACTGCTTAAAGGAAGTCATCAACTTCTACCGTAACGCCGGCGTACAGCTGCGCAACATCCTGTTCTTCACCATCGGCGGAACCAAAGGCATCAACCTGCTGGAGAAATTCACAAAGGAGATCCGCGAATTCTGGCCGGAATTTGAAGGCTTTATCGTAGTCTATTACGAGGGAATCTTCAGCTGCTATGAGGACGGCGACTACGGCGTATCCGGCATCAACCGCCAGTGGATCGACTTCTACTGGAAGGGCGGCATTGTGGCACCTGCATTCAGACGCCAGACCCTTTCCATGCGCGATCCGCTCTTTGAGAAATGCACCATCTACGATGGCGGAGCCCGCCGCTATGAGATCAGGGAGCATGTGGAGGAAGTGCTGGAATTCTGGGAAGGCCTTCTGGGGAGAAAGGACGGCATTATTTTTAAGGAGCTTCTGGAAGAGAAACTTGGTCACAGTGTAGATATCAGCTACGAGGACTGGGTTCGCGACTGCCACTATCAGGCACTCTCCGAGGAGGAGAAGAAGTGGCTGTACAAGCAGGAGAAAGGCTATATTGAGAGCCTGAAGGGCGTAACCCTGGAAGAGATCTGTGAGACCAGAATCGCTGAGTTTACAGATTCCCTGAAGAAATACATGATTTAAAAAAATATGTTTTAACAAGAAAGAGAGTAAATTAATATGTCCAATCAGAATGAAAAAGTCGATATCGATTACGCTGCCTCTGCAGTACCGAAGGAAAGCCGCCGCGGTCTTGTTACCATGTTCATGATCATGCTTGGCTTCACATTCTTTTCCGCCAGCATGTGGGTAGGTCAGCAGCTGGCTGATGGACTGGATTTCTACGGATTTATCGGTTCCCTGCTGCTTGGCGGTATCATCTTAGGTCTTTACACAGGTCTCCTTGGCTATGTAGGCGCTGAGACCGGTATGAGCCTTGACCTGCTTGCCAGAAAATCCTTTGGAAGAAAAGGTTCCTTCCTTCCATCTGCCATGATCGCCTTCACCCAGATCGGCTGGTTTGGTGTAGGTGTTGCCATGTTCGCTATCCCTGTTGCAAACGAGCTTTTAGGCGGAAGCACAGTGGCTGAGTGGATCCTTGTTATTGCTGCAGGTGCCTGCATGACTGCATCCGCTTACTTTGGAATCAAATCCTTAACTGTCATCAGCTATATCGCAGTTCCATGTGTAGCTATTCTTGGTACCATCGCCATGGTTCTCGCAGTTATGCGCGGAGACGGAACCATTGTAGATCAGTTTGCAAAATCCTCCGGAAGCCTCACCGTAATTGGCGGCGCAGGACTGGTTATCGGCTCCTTCGTATCCGGCGGTACTGCTACCCCTAACTTCACCAGATTTGCAAAAAGCGGAAAATCCGGTATGATCACCACCATCGTGGCATTCTTTATCGGAAACTCCCTCATGTTCTTCATGGGTGGTATCTCCTCCATCTTTGTAGGCGGAAATGATATCTTTGAGGTTATGATCAACCTGAACTTATTCTACCTTGCAATTCTGGTACTGGGATTAAATATCTGGACCACCAACGACAACGCATTATATTCCGCAGGTCTTGGCCTTGCAAACATTTTCGGTACAAAAAAGAAACCTATGGTACAGATCTCCGGTATCTTTGGTACCCTCACCGCAAACTGGTTATACTGGAACTTCTGCGGCTGGTTAAACATCCTGAACTGCACCCTTCCTCCTGTAGGTATCATCCTGGTTCTTTCTTATCTGCTGAACAGAAAGGACTATAACAACATTGAGCCTGATACCGAGGTAAACTGGTTTGCAGTGATCGGCGTGATCCTTGGTGCAGTGGTTGCAAATGTAGTCAGCTGGGGAATCGCTTCCATCAACGGTATGGCTGTTGCAACAGTCTGCTACCTGATTGGAATGGCTGTTAAGAAGAAATGAAAATACTATTCCGGGACAAAGACATCATAGTATGCATCAAACCCGCAGGCGTGGTATCCACTGACGAGCCGGGAGGCACGCCCGAACTGATCAAAAAAGAGATCGGAGAGGAGCTTCCGGTTCGCACAGTACACCGCCTGGATTCTGTGGTGGCGGGCCTTATGGTCTATGCGCTGTCACAGGAAGCCGCATCGGGTCTCAGCACCCAGATCACAGACGGCTCCTTCACAAAGGAATACATGGCTGTGACCGAGGGCTGCCTTAAGGAAAAGGCCGGAGAACTCAGAGACTGGCTGCGGCGCAATCAGAAAGAGCGTAAGACCTATGCCGTGGAAAAAATGGGCCGTGATGCCCAGGAGGCGATCCTTCTCTATCATGTTCTTTCGGAGAAAGAAGACTGCAGCCTGGTGCGTGTAAAGCTGATCACCGGCCGCACCCATCAGATCCGCGCGCAGTTCTCATCACGGAGCCTGCCGCTCTATAGTGACCGTAAGTACGGCGCAGTCCATAAGGATGCCGGGATCGCACTCTGGTCCTGTCACCTTTTGTTCCGCCACCCCGTAACCGGGGAGGAGATGGACTTTTCCGCCATGCCTCCAACAAGAACACCCTGGACCATGTTTGACGGATACCATACCGCATATGAGGAACAGGATGTGCAGGTGGAGTTTAAGAGAAGTGCCGCCATTGGAAACTGCCCCCATGCTTATGCCTGTGAGGGA
>JAGHUU010000156.1 GCA_018064695.1 Candidatus Blautia equi
CCCCTTGGCAGATACGGACTCTTCGCCTCATTGGCCATCATGTTCTGCGTCTTTGCTGAAAATCCGGCGGAGCTCATCTACCTGCTGATCTTCTACGTGTGGTCCATGGCCCTCATCTTCGGCTATGCATCACTCAGAAAAAAGAAAGGCCGCGATGCCAATATCTACCACGCCGCAGTGATCTTATCCATCCTGCCGCTGGCTTTATGCAAGATCTCCGGTGCCCTGCACTTTGGGCTTTTTGCCTTCACGGGAATCTCCTATCTGAGCTTCCGCGTCATCCAGATCATCATCGAGCTGTATGACGGCGTGATCAAAGAAGTAGATTTTGTGGAGACCACCGCCTTTTTAGCTTTCTTCCCAAGCTTCAGCTCCGGCCCTATTGACAGAAGCCGGCGCTTCCACGGCGACTGGGAACGAACCCTCAGCAAAGAGGAGTATCTGGATATAGCCGGAAAAGGAATCTTTGAGCTGCTTCTGGGTGCCGTATATAAGATGGTACTGGCAGCCGCAGCCTACAAGATGATGGGCTATCTGGACACCGGCACCGCCTGGTTCCACTATGTGGGCTACGCTTACGCCTACGGCCTGTATCTGTTCTTTGATTTCGCGGGCTACTCCCTTATGGCCCTTGGCAGCGGACGCATTCTGGGCGTGGATCTGCCGGAGAACTTTAAGATGCCGTTTATCAGCATCGACATCAGGGATTTCTGGGACCGCTGGCACATTTCTCTCTCCCACTGGTTCCGTGACTTTATCTTCACCAGATTTGTCATGTACAGTGCAAAAAAGAAATGGTTTAAGGATCGTCTCACCAGAGCCTGCGTGGGCTTCTTTGTAAACATGGGAATCATGGGAATCTGGCACGGCATCACCCCTGCCTACATTCTCTACGGTCTGTACCACGGAGCACTGCTCTCCCTGACCGAGTATTATCAGAAAAAATCAAAATTCTATAAAGCAAACAAAAATAAAACAGGATATAAAATAGCTTCCTGGGCAGTCACCATGCAGCTTGTGATGTTTGGTTTCCTGCTCTTTTCCGGAAAGCTGATCTAAGGAGGATCTTATCATGGATGAAAAAATTCTTGACTTACTTGCAGAGATCTGCGAGAGCGATGAAGTGAAAGATGATATGGAAATGGAGCTCTTTGAGTCCGATTTACTGGACTCTCTTGGCTTTGCCGAGTTCCTTGTGGAGCTGGAGGAGCAGTTTGACATTGTGATCTCCCCATCCGAGGTGGAGCGTCAGGATATCGACACCCCTGCCAAAATTCTGAGTCTGATCCACGACCGCATCTGATCGCAGAGGTAAGAAAAATTGAAACGAATGAAAGCATTTGCAGCGGCATTGCTTCTGTTTCTTGTCACTGTCACTGCATGTCATTTTTATATTGCAAAAAGGATCCGGGTAGACAATACAGCATTTTCCACCTGGGCCAGGGAAGAAAAGAGCATCTCCCTTATGGGACTTAGCGCCAACATGAACGAGGGCAGCATGCCGGTATTCGGCTCCTCCGAATTTCAGCATGGCCGGGATACCATCTATCATCCGCAGAATCTCTTTGCGGAGACCAGATTTAACCCCATGCTCATAGGCGCCGGCTACTACCAGTCCCTGGGACATTCCATCACACTGGCCGCCATCGAGCCGTCCATGACCGTGAGAAAAGCCGTGCTGATCCTCTCCCCCCAGTGGTTCCGGAAACCCGGCGTGCTGGATCAGGCCTACACCTCCCGTTTTGCGGAGATCTTATATGCCGGAATGCTGCAGAATCCAAAGGTCAGCGAGGAGAGCAAAGCTTATATCTCCGAGCGAACCCATAAGCTTCTGGCTATTGACGAAAAAACGCTGGAGCATGTGGATCTTCACGAAAAGGTTCTCTGGAAGCAGGAGAGCTCCGAAGCAGAGCAGAGACAGGAAGCCCTCTGGAACGCCTTTCTGAAAGAAAAAGACCTGTTTTCCACATCCTTTCAGATGATCACCGCAGGGATCCGAAAGGGCAGCGGCCTTCCATCTGAGGAGAACGAGCCAGACTGGAGCGCACTGCTCGCCCAGGCTGAGAAAGATGGACAGGCTGAAAATCAGAACGAATTCTTTATCACCGATGAGACCTACCAGCGACTGGTACCGCATCTCCCTGAAAAGAAGGATATGAACGCCGATGCCTTCAAGGGTTATCAGTACGGACCGGAGTTTGACGATCTCCGCCAGTTCCTCACCATCTGTCAGGAGACGGGCATTGAGCCTATGCTGGTGATCCTTCCGGTAAACGGCTATTATTACGACTACACCGGCTTCCCCAAAGAAGCCAGAGAAAAGTATTATCAGAAGATCCGGGATCTGGCCGCAGAGTTTGATGCAAAGACAGCCGACTTTGCCGATCAGGAATACACCGAATACTTCTTTGAGGACCGCGTACACATTGGAAAAACAGGATGGGTGATGGTAAATGAAAGTCTTTACGAATTTTATAAACAGGATTGAGTCCATTAAAAAAGATCATCCTAAGCTTGCCTTTGCCTGTCAGGTCTTAGGCTATTACGGGCTTATGATGATCCTGTATCTCTATTTCATGCTGGCGAACCTCTCCAGCGCACCGAAATTTGTTTACACACAGTTTTAAAAAACAGAGATCTGCCCCGCTAAAAAAAGCAGGGCAGATCCTTTTTTTATTTTTTGTGTTTTTTTATTTTTTAACAGAAGCAAAGAACTGATCCAGATAGAGCTTCTGTGCCACGGCCAGAAGCACATCTCGGCAGAGAACCTTTGTCTCATCCATCTCCTCCGGCTGCTCCAGCTCTCCCCGGATTCCAAACACATACTGCAGCACATTCTCAAACTCATCCGCAAAATAATCAAAGGCGAGAGGTTTCTCATAAGACTCCTTCTGCATATCAAAAAGCATCTGGATGTTGTCCATAGAGAGAACGGACTTAGCCAGAGCAATGAAGATCAGGCTGGCGATCTGCTCTCTGTCATACTGTTTTTTCACAGGGCTGCTGATCAGATGCTTCTTCACATAATTGCTGATCATGGACTCTGTGAGCTTCATGTCCTGAAAAGGTTCCATATATTCATTGATATACTTTGCCACCTGGTTAAGATAAAGGCCAACGTTTGGGATCTCCGCAAAGCGGGGCAGACGATACGCTCCAATGTTATCCAGAATCTCCTGATTCAGACGCATACTTATCTCCTCTCAAAATATTAATAACTCATTATCGGTCTTTCAATAACTGGTGATATGTCAGTATATCATATAAACGACTAAAAAAGAAATACAGTTTTTTCCGGATTTGCGTTATAATATGTTCCATGTACGAAAAGACAGGAGATGATGACACATGAGTGATCTTTTTGATTATCTGGAGTGGAGAGGCGACCTGACCTTTGATAAGGATCCTTTTCACGATCTGGATGCCCTGATCCTCTCACAGATATCCTATTTTTCAGTGGAACACATCATGCGGGAGGATGAATCTCTCACCCTTGGCGAGATCTGGGATAAATTAAAGGACGGCGATCTTTCCAGCCGTTTTACCGAAAAAACAGACCGCCGGTTTCTGGAGGCCTTATCCCTCAGTGACCGGTATAAAGATTTAACCGTAACAAACCTGGTGCATAAGCTGGACGAAAATCTGGAGATGCAGTTTACTGCCCTCACAGTTCTTTTGCCCGACGGCACCCCGTACCTCTCCTACCGCGGCACCGATATCTCCATGGTAGGCTGGAAGGAGGACCTTGCTCTGGCCTATTCCGATATCATTCCCGGCCAGCGCATGGCTGTGGAATACCTGAAGCTCATGGCCGCCGCTTATCAGAAGCCGTTATATCTGGGCGGTCATTCCAAGGGCGGAAACCTGGCTCTCTACTCTGCCACCGTCTGCCCGGAGGAAATACAGAACCTCATCAAAGGAGTCTACGTCTACGACGGACCGGGGCTCACCGAGGAGCTTTTCCACAGCGACAGCTATGCCCGGATCAAAGACCGCGTACACGCAGTCCTGCCGGATCAGTCCATGGTCGGCGTACTGCTGATGCACCCGGAAGAATATACCGTGGTAAAAAGCAGCAAGAGCACCGGCGTGACCCAGCATAATCCCCTCACCTGGCAGGTTCTTGGAACCCATTTTGTCCTTGCGGAGGACAGAAAAAAAGACAGCCGCTATGTGGAGACCGTCACCAGGAAATGGGTGGAGGAAAACAAAGAGGAAGACCTTAAGAGCTTTGCAGATGCCATGTTTGACGTCCTGCACGCTTCCGAGACCGAATCCATAGAAGAACTGCTGCAGAAGATAAAGAAAAACCCGGCCCTGCTCTTCCAGGCCTATCGCGGCACCGATGAGGAGACCCAGAAAGCCTTTAAAACCACCATGAGTGCCATGGCAGGGACTGCCATCCACGAGGCCAAAGCAGAATTCCGCGAAGCCACCTCCGAGATCAAGGAGCTTGGAAAAGCCTTCACCCTGCAGAAAACTAAAAAACTTCTGGATCTGCTGCCCGGCAAGAATGCGGAAGACCCTGCTGCTCTGGAACAGAAGGCAGATATGCCTGAGGACCGGCCGATCCCGGATGCCTCTTTTACAGAGCCGGACAGCGAAACCGTTTCTCCGCTTAATACCAATCCAGCTGATTCCTCTTCTGATCTTACACCCACAGAGGATACAGCTGATTCCGACGATACAAATGTATAATTCACAGATAAAGGAGTACCCGTCATGGCTATGAATCCTATGATGTTATTAAAAATAAAAGGCATGCTGGATGGCTTCAACCAGAGACATCCCAGAGTTCTGCCATTTGCCAAAGATGCCTCCGGCCGCATTCAGGAGGGTTCCATTCTGGAGGTAACCGTAACAGACCCCAGCGGACATTCCATCACCTCAAACATCCGTGTCACTGCTGAGGACATGGAACTGATCCGACAGTCAAAGGATTTCCTCGGAAATATGAATATGTAAACAGATATGACCGGCAAAAAATCCCGGGATAAGCTGATATGCCAAAGCTTATCCCGGGATTTTTTCATTCATGCTCAGAACTGACAGCGAAGCTTCCGCTGCTGTTTAAACCGCGCCGATGAAGCCGGTACAATTATTTCTCAAAAGTAGCTGCAACCTTCTCCAGAAGATCACGGATCTCCAGATGCTGTGGACACTGATCCTCACATGCACCGCACTTGATGCACTCGGATGGTTTGCAGTGACCGTTGTTTACTGCGTTGTTGAAGCCTCTCATGGTGATTGGGTTTACGCCGAACTGTACGGTATCGTTGTAAGCCTGGAAGAGGTCCGGAATCAGGATCTCCTGTGGACATCCTGCTACACAGTAGCGGCACTTGGTACATGGAATAGTAGGCAGCTTCTTAAGCTCGGCAACAACCTTCTGGATAGCCTCCTGCTCCTCTGCGGAAAGTGGTTTGAAGTTCTCCATATAAGAGGTGTTGTCTGCAAGCTGCTCATAAGTGGACATACCGCTGAGTACCATAAATACGTTATCCAGGGATGCTACATAGCGAACCGCGAAGGAAGCGATGGATGCCTCAGGATCCAGTGCGTGAAGGATGTTTGCAGGACCCTCTGCAAGGTTTGCAAGGGTACCGCCCTTGATTGGCTCCATAACTACTACAGGCACGCCGTGTCTGGTAGCTACCTCGTAGCATTTGCCGGACTGTACGTTCTTAGAATCCCAGTCATAGTAGTTGATCTGCAGCTGTACGAAATCAACCTCAGGATGTCTGGTGAGAGCCTCCTCCAGAACATCTGCGCTGTCGTGGAAGGAGAAACCTGCGTAACGGATCTTGCCCTCTGCTTTCATCTTCTGGATGAACTCAAAGCCGCCGAATTTCTCGCACTCCTCAATACGGTCTTTTCCAAGAGCGTGAAGCAGATAGAAATCAAAGTAACCTGCGCCGGTTCTCTCCAGCTGCATGTTGAAGTATTTCTCGTAATCTGCATACTCGTGAACGTTCCATACAGGCATCTTGGTAGCCAGGAAGAATTTGCTTCTCTCATAGCGGTCTACCAGGCATCTCTTTACTGCAGGCTCGGATTTTTCATTGTGATATGGGAAAGCGGTATCAAAATAGGTGAAGCCTTTCTCCATAAAAGTGTCGATCATCTTGCAGAACTGCTCGTCATCGATCTTCTCGGTATCGCCGTCAAGGATCGGAAGACGCATACAGCCAAATCCAAGTTTTTTAGTCATTTCATCTTTGATCATTCTAAATTTCCTCCAAATCAATCAGATATACGGTCCGTGAGTTCTTTCAAGCATAACATTTTCCGCTATTTTCGTCAATTCTACAGCTTTCCCAGTACTCTTCATTTTTTATCTTCGGGCCGGTCCCTGTCCGCAGCCGGGAGCGGATTTGGTATCCTCCTCCTCATAAAAACCGCGGTTGAACTCCATATTGATCTCAGAGATCTCCTTCTCGCCTTTAATGTAGGCATCGTACATCTCCCAGAGATCAATGCCGCCGTCGTCCTCAATGCCGTCGTCCACCGGCAGCCACTCACGAATCAGGGCAATGCGCTCCTCTTTTGTTGTATCTTTAATGAGATAACTCTTCATTTTCATTCCTCCGTTTTCTGCACATCTGCAGATGATTTAAATTTTGATTTTCGTCCACTTGCCCTGCTTAAAGCGGATGCTGGCAAAGGTGAATCTGGAGAACTG
>JAGHUU010000259.1 GCA_018064695.1 Candidatus Blautia equi
CGGAGCTGTGCCCGGAACATTCTCTTTCTGTCCAGACAGAGCCTGATACCACGGTTTCCCATAAGCGGATTGACCTCCTGCGGAAAATCCATATAATCCGCCTTCTTATCCATACCGATATCCACAGTACGGATAACAACCACCTTATCTCCCATGGTCTCAGCCACCTGCTTATACACTTCAAAAAGCTCTTTCTCCCTTGGATAATCCTCACGGCCCAGATACTGGAACTCACTTCTTAAAAGTCCAATTCCTTCTGCACCGTTTGAAATTACACGGTCCACATCGTGCTGATTTCCAATATTTGCAAGAAGATCAATCTTTCTTCCATCCTTCGTAACACTCTCCGCATGTTTGAGCTTCAGAAGCTCCTTCCACTCCTTCTCTCCATTGCTTCGGCGAATCTCATACTCCTTCACCAGTTCCTCGTTAGGATCCAGATACAATCTGCCGGAGTAACAGTCCACAATGGCCTCATGCCCATCCATCTCCCGGGTGATCTCCACACCCATAAGAGAAGGTATCTCCAGTGTCTTAACCACAATAGATGTATGGGAAAAAGTGGAACCCTGTCTTGTCACAAGCGCCAGAAGCTGTCTGGTATCCATCTCCAGAAGCTCCGAAGGCAGCAGATTATCCGTAACCAGAATCACAGGATTTCTACCAATATTGATCCTTGTATTAAATCCGCCCAGCTGCTCCAAAAGCAGATTCGACACAATTCTGATATTCTTGATTCTGCTGACAATTCCCGGTGACTCCAGCTTTCCGAATGTGGAAACGATCTCATCCCTGTTCTGGGTAACCGCATAAGCCGCATTCATCTTCTCCTCAGTAATAATATTCTCCACTGCACGGATAAACTTACCGCTGAACAGAAGATTGATCTGCTCCCGGATCTCCTCCTCGGAAACAGTGAGCAGAAGTTCCTCTCCGTTTCTGATCTGCCGCAGAAGATCCTCCAGATAATTCAGCACATGGTTTCTGGCCTCCTCAAAATCGTCCAGCTCTTTCTTTATATTTCCGGTGAGGTTCTGCAGCACCTGCTGCTCCTCCCTGGAATAAAAACGGATCTTCCCAATGGCAATCCCCTGAAATACCGGCGTACCATTCCAAGTCTCCATCCTAAAACCTCCTGTCAAAAATCAAACCGTTCCCTGTCTCCGATATAGCTTTCTCTGTCAAAAACAGGTTCAAAATCAGCAATGATCTGCTTCGCCTCCGCTGCCCTCTGCTTCAGCAGACGATATGCAGTGATGGCAAACATCTTCGCAGATGTGAGATACACAAGCTCCGGATCAATGATCTCAAATTCCGGCGCGTGCAGACTGCCTTTAAAGCCTGACACTGTAAAATTCAGTACCGGCAACAGCTGTGTGAGATCTCCCACATCGGTGCATGCATTGTTGAAATCATATGGTGTTACTTTTCTATAGTCCAGCCCCAATACATCTGCAGCATCAATGAGTACCTGATCTGCTTCTCTGTATCTCACGGGCATATACCCCTGAAGACGTTCTCTCTCGATCTTACCGCCAAAGGCATACGCTGCGCCATCATAGCAGCGGTCAATCTGTTCGGAGATCATATCGATCTTATCCAGTGATGCCGCACGCACCTTGGTCTCGATCACAGCCTCCGAAGGAACACTGTTGATCACATCTCCGGCTTTTCGGATCACATTGTGAAGTCTCACATGATCCTCCTCACGGAAGGTCTCACGCAGCATTCCCATCATGGAAATGGCACTGTTTGTGATACTGAGAGCATTCACGCCATCCCATGGCGCAGTGGCCGCATGGGCAGCCTTTCCTCTCACCGTCACCATCTCTGCGCTGAATCCATTACATCTTGGATTTCCAAGATAGATCGATTCTTTCACAGGAACCATATGCACATGAGTGGTCAGCGCAATATCCACATCCTCAAAAACGCCAAGACGAATCAGTTCACTCTTACCCGAACCGCAGAACTGCACGCCCCGTTCTCTCAGTTCGTGTCTTCTGCCGGCCGGCACATATTCCTCTGCAGGAACCGCCAGAAAAGTAATATCTCCATCAATGGCAGAACGCACTTCTTCATCAAAGAGCGCCACAGCCGCACCAAGCATTGCAGTCAGCTGTCCGTGATGGCCGCATGCATGCGCCACTCCGGTAACCGGATCAGCAAAGGGATGTTCCTTACATCCAATTGCATCCAGTTCTCCAATGATGGCTATATTTATTCTGTCGTTATCTGTTATATTATCCCCTTTTCCGGAAACCTTTGCCCTCACACCTGTAAGTGCCAGACCGGTCTCCGCATCAAGGCCAATCCTCTTAAAAAATGCTGCTGTCTTCTCTGCAGTTCGTACCTCACCAAACCCCGGTTCCGGGTGCCGGTAGATATCTTCTGCATAGGCCAGCAGTTCATCTCTGTGTGCATCGATCTTAGAAATGATCCTCTCTTCCACAGGATCCCGCATGGTTGTCTCCTCCCAAAATTCATCTCTGTACATTCTAACACAATTCACATTATCCAGATATGGTTTTTGTTATATTTTTGCAGGAGATTATAAATTGACAAGAAACAAACATTCTTGTAAATTATAAAGCATAGGGAAAATGTATTATTATACCCGGTAGTAAGAATTCTATATCCAATCAAGGAGGATCATAAAAATGGCAAACACATATGATGTTACTGCCCTCGGTGAGCTTCTCATCGACTTCACAGAAAACGGCACCAGCAAGCAGGGAAATCCACTGATGGAAGCAAACCCAGGCGGCGCTCCATGCAACGTTCTTGCAATGCTCCAGAAGCTCGGCAAGAAAACCGCATTCATCGGAAAAGTAGGAAAAGATATGTTCGGCAACCAGCTGAAAGCAGCTGTTGAGGCCGTAGGCATCGACACCAGAAACCTTGTAATCGATCCTGAGGTACACACCACTCTGGCATTCGTTCACACCTATCCTGATGGAGACCGTGACTTCTCCTTCTATCGTAACCCGGGTGCAGACATGATGCTCACCAAAGATGACGTTCAGACCGACCTCATCAGAGATTCCAGGATCTTCCACTTCGGTACCCTCTCCTCCACACACGAGGGCGTTCGCGAGGCAACCCGCTATGCCATCGATGTAGCTAAAGAGGCAGGATGTATCGTAACCTTCGATCCTAACCTTCGTCCTCCACTCTGGGCAGACCTTGAGGATGCCCGCCGCGAGATCGAGTACGGTCTTGGCAAATGCGATGTCCTTAAGATCTCCGACAACGAGGTAGAGTTCTTATTCGGAACCACCGACTATGATGAAGGCGCTCGTATCCTGAAAGAAAAATACAACATTCCGCTCATCCTCATCACCATGGGTAAAGACGGAAGCCGCGCTTACTACAAAGATCTCCGCGTAGAGGTAGCTCCATTCCTTCAGGAGAACACCATCGAGACCACCGGTGCCGGCGACACCTTCTGCGCTAGCTCCATCAACTATGTTCTTGAGCACGGTCTTGAAAACCTCACCGAGGAAAACCTCACCGAGCTCCTCACCTTCGCAAACGCTGCCGCTTCCATGATCACAACCGTAAAAGGAGCCCTCAGCGTAATGCCAGAGCCAGTAGCCGTAAGATCCTTCATCAAAGAACGCACCGGCAAATAATTCATACACATAAAAAATTAAGGGAGACGTTAAAACGTCTCCCTTTTTCAATCACAAATTTAGAAATCAGCAGGAAGGGTGCATCTGTACTGTGATCAGAATGCCTTTAGAGGCGGTTTTAGCATTTACGAGATCCACTCCTTACGTAAACTTAGGCGCGAAGGCCCTCCTGAGCGTCTTAGTTGGAGTTAGGAGTTTGAAAATCTGTAGCGTAGCGAAAGATTTTCAGCCCAAAGTCGCGTAGCGATTTTGGGGTTTCCTCTTTCC